>CAYLXJ010000276.1:0-3683 GCA_964387385.1 uncultured Pirellulales bacterium | reverse complement strand
CGGAGGTTGATGCAGCAATACAAACAGCATCAACATCAGAAACAATCTCTCTAAAATCCCTGACACTCTTAACTTTTAAAAGTTCAGATATCTTAATCACCTTATCGATATCAACATCAACGATATATTCCAGCCATTCATTCGAACGTATCCATCCTACGTTGTAGCCGCCTCCTGTGTCTGTGCAGTTTTCTATATCAACGCTTTCAAGTGTGCGATATAGATTGCCGTTATTGCCTGTATCATAATCATGATAAGCAATCCCTTCGCCGCCGGTGTCAAAATCCTCAGCTTCGATTTTGCCCGGTATGGCAGAGGGGCTGCCGTGATAGGGCAACTGGCCGCAGCCGAGTCCGACGGTAATATTAATGACATCTGTTCCTGAACCCCCGGCGTCGTCGATGGCTTTTGCTGTTATCGTATAACAACCGTTAGGCACAGACAGCCATGTAAAGCTGTAAGGGGCTGTTGTGTCCTGCCCTAAGTAATTGGCGCCCTCATAAAACTCGACAGTCGTAACAGTGCCGTCGATGTCCGATGCCGTTGCGTCAATCACAATATTACCTGCAGGAAGAAGTGCCCCGTCACCTGGATTCGTGATGGAAACGGTTGGAGAAATATTGGTGGATATGTCCTGATAAACCCTCACCCAGTCCACCAGAAACTGCTGCGGCAAGCTGGCCGTAATGCAAGAGGAACTTGTGCATCCCGTGTAATAACCGCCGACGGCCGCATTTATTATGATATAAAAATACTGGTCAAACGGCGCCCGGTCATTATCCGGCGCAGCGTCGCTGTACCATGTAGAACTTGACTTTGCTGAATAAAGAACTCCGTCAACATACCATCGCATCACATCCGGTTCCCATTCAATCGTATAAATATGAAATGCGTCAGAAAAATTCACGCCGCCCGGCGAATAGGTCCCGCCTGAAGAAACATTATAAGGCCAGCCGCCGCCGTAATGAATGGTCCCGCCTATGTAATTTGTATTGTTGGCCGTCTCCATTATATCGATTTCGCCGCTGGCCGCCCAGCCGCCATAGACCTCGTCTGTCGGCATCATCCAGAATGCCGGCCACATCCCCCCGCCGGTGGGAACTTTCATCCTCGCTTCGACCTTTCCATACAAAAAATCCTGTTTGTATCGCGAGATAATCTTTCCCGAAGTGTAATTTCTGCCTCCATAGTTTTCTGCTTTTATTGTGATAATCAAATTGCCGCCTGATACGGTGGTGTTTTGAGACCTGTAATACTGCAGCTCATTATTGCCCCATCCGCAAAGGGAAGGGCAGCCATCGCCTTCCTGATGGCTCCAGTTCGACATATTTAAGCTGGTCCCGTCAAACTCGTCCGACCAGACGAGCTGATAAGCGCCGTATCCGTCAGCGCAAAAAACCGTCAGCGCAAAGAACGTAAATAGTGTTAAACCGCCTTTACCTATGTGCATCACACAAACCCCCGGTAAACGTCATTTTTTACTGCTAAAAGCATTATTTCTTTATATCAAAATGAGCAGGAAAAAGCAAGGCCTTATTGGGTAAAAACAGCAAAAAATTGGAATAGCAACCGGTTTCTATACAGATTTGGTTCGCCTGGCGGAGACAAGACGCCGGCTTAATCCTTCTGGTAAACGCGCACCCAGTCAATAAGCATCTGCTGGGGCATATTTGTTGTCACATTGTGCCAATCGTAAATACCCGTGTAGGTCCCGCCCACTGCCAGATTCAGAAGTATATGGAATTGCTGATTGAAGGGTGCAGGATAAGCACCACCTGAACTCCACCAGCTTGTTTTTGTTGAATATAGAACGCCGTCAACGTACCATCTCATAATGGTCGGCTCCCATTCGATGGAATAGATATGGTAATCCGCGGAGAAATCCGTCCCGTTGATGTAAGCGCTTCCTGAGGCAGTATTATTGGGCCATTCGCCTCCGTAATGAATGGCCCCGCCGATGAAATCCATATCATTGCAGCTTTCCATAATATCGACTTCGCCGCTGGCCGCCCAGCCGCCGTAAACGCTGTCGGTAGGCATCAACCAGAAGGCAGGCCACATACCATCGCCTTTCGGCAGTTTAATCCTTGCCTCGATTATTCCGTAAAGGAAATCCTGTTTGCCCGCCGTCCTGAGCCGCGCAGACGTGAACCTGTATGTCTGCCCTCCGACCACATAATTTTCCCTGTGCGCCTCAATAACCAGCGAGCCATTTTCAATCCTCGAATTTACGGATCTTGCGGTGTAATACTGCAATTCCTGATTTCCGCCGTCGCCCATAATCTGGTGCGTCCAGTTGGCGGAATTTATCGTGGGCAGATAAAACTCGTCCGACCATACAAAATGATAGCCGGGGTAACCGGGAAATGCATATTTCCAGGATTGAGCAAATATTACAAAGTCATTAAAGTCAACAAAGTCGTCGCCGTCCAAATCGTGTTCAGGCGAGACCTCCAGCCAGTTGCTTGTAAGATAAACAAGGTCATTAAAGTCAACCGACTGGTCATTATTATAGTCGGCTCCGCTGGTAATATGGGTTGTGGTTAGGGATATATTGTCGAAGTATGCCCAGCCGCTGCCTGAACCCTGTGAGCCGATGTCCCACGTCAGCAGGACTACACGCGCTTCGGCTGTTCCTGCAGGCGCTGTTACGTTTGCCGAATAACTATGCCACTGGTTCGTGCTGTCAGTAGGCCCCATTATGCCCACCTCGGCATAGCCGAGCTGGGTGGCTCCGCCGCCGGAACCGTTCCAGAATTCAATTTTAAGAAACGCCCTCCGGCCAATCAACGGGTGGGCGCTGGGATGTATTATCTCGCCGCTCAAAAGGAAGGTATCACCGGGGCCTGCGGGAATCGTCTGGACCCATCCAGAATCCACCCAGGAAACTATTGCTGAAGCACTGCCATAAAAATAGCCGGCGTGGCTGACTATATTCACGTTGCTCCCCCATTTGCTCCAGCCCGTCTGGCCGCTCTCGAAGCCCCCGTTTACCAACAATTCCCCGGCGTATGCCGCTGCTGAGCAGGCCAGCAATGTAACTACAGCTAAACGTATATGCATCATAAAAACCCCATTTTTGACGGCCCAAGGCATTACTTCTTTATATCAAAAGTATCAGGAAAAAACAATACTTTCTTCGGACTCAACAGTAATATTTTACAGTAGCAACCGGTTTCTATATAAAATTAGGGATTTAGAGTTTATCGTACTATTAAAAAATTCCTCTGGGACGACGCTGAAACTTCCCTGCCCGATTGATACCTGGATGGTCCTTGATATTCATTTCTCGAAGCACCGCTGAACAACGCGCCGACAATCAGACGCTTTACGACAATTGGGCAATACTGTAAGAAGAGTAAAGGAAAAATGCATTATTGTGGTTATGATAAAAAAGTGGCGATTCAAAGATATTTGTATGAGGCGACTTATCCTCACGGATATCGAAGCAATTTGCAAAAATCAACAAGCGATAATCTGAGTTGCGGATTTGCAGTTGTGCTCCATTGTTATTCCAATGTGAATTATGCGAACTGTTGACTATTGTTATTCATAGCTTGTATAATGAAGTCATCGTGCGAAAAACTCTATTAAAATTTTGTGAGGGAACAGAATGAGTTCTGCCAGAATATTGATTGTGGACGATGATGCCGATATTACCGAAGCGATGAGGATTGTGCTGG
>CAYLXJ010000275.1:0-3685 GCA_964387385.1 uncultured Pirellulales bacterium | reverse complement strand
AGATAGCCCGCTCATTTGGTCCGATAAGTCAGCCGCCTTTTGACGGTTATTTTGAAATCCACTTTTTGGATTTGCGCCGATTTTGTTATTTTAAAAAAATTAATCACTTCTAACCTCAGGGCTTATAATCGCCGATTCATAATTATGTAAAACGCTGGCATCGAAAAACCTCGGCTTGGCATTTGGAAATCCGTAAAACAGTTAAGGAGTCAGTTATGTTTAAGGATAGAAAGTTCTTATGGGTCCTCGAATACATTATAGGTATTGCATTTCTCGCCGCGACGATGCCGTTCATCGTTCATCCTCAGCAGGGCTGGAGTGAAGCCCACAGCTGGGCTTATCTGCTTTTCATTGCCTGCTCAGGTATCGTCCTGCTGTGCAGCGCCAGCGCTATGAGAAGGCGCATCGGACTCGAAAAGCGAATCGAAAAGCTCGAAAGCCAGATTGAGGAATTGAAACATCCCGGCCATAATAGCTCGAACAGCAGAAACATCCAGAAACTCACCGCCGAGGAAAACTTCATCGGTTCCTTAAATTGACACGCAGTGTCATCGCGAAATCGAAAACCAGAACAGCCGGCAGGGCAATTTGCCGGCTATTTTTTTCTCATCCGCCATTTAAGGTCTTTTAATAAATGCGATTTATGGTCGTATTCCTTGTGTCCGATAAACTAAACGGCTTTTTAAGGATTATTTTCAAAATATTATTTCGATTGCGAAGTATATTTATTACTTTATAAAAAGGTTGAATGCCTTAACCTTTGCAGCTTAAAAGAAAGTCAACCGGCACGAAAACCGGCGTAAACAAAAAATAAGACGGCAATTGGAGGAATCAGTTATGTTTTCGGATAAAAAGTTCATAGTAGTCCTCGAATACGTGATAGGTTTCTCTCTTCTGATGGCCGTAGTGCCGTTGTTTGCCGAACCCGGCGCCGACTGGAGCGACGCACGCTGGTGGGCGTATCTGCTCTTTATTGTCGGTTTCGGATTGACGCTTATAAGCTGCGCCACAGGGATGAAGCAGCGGATAGAATTGTCGCAGCGCATTTCCAAAATCGAAAAAGCACTTGAAGGGCTCAAAAACACTCAATCGCAGACATTCGGTCTGGCCGACCCCCAACAATTCGCTGCAAAACAGTTCGTTGGCTCACTAAGCTGACCTGTAAAGCCATTACGAAATCAAAAGCTCTCGACAGCCGGCAGCCATAAAACCGGTTGTCGTTTTTTCATCTTGACCTCCACACTTTTTTCGCTATACTTACCTTTGTTAATTTTTCTTTTTAATTTTTTATTTTTGATATTTGCTTTGATTTTGCCCCCATCGTCTAGTGGCCTAGGATATCAGGTTCTCATCCTGGAGACAGGGGTTCGACTCCCCTTGGGGGTATTTTCTGCCCTTGGCAAAAAAAGGAGCAGGTGAGCATTTGAACAGTGGGACAGGTGAAAATGCGAACCTGCGGTCAAATGCTCAACTGTTCACCTGTTCAAATATGGATTTTCATAATGCCTTTTATGCTTGAAAATCGGGATGAATATAACGCTTGTGCCAATAAGACGCGACGACCGTAAAAGTATCGTCGATATATTCAATTATTATGTTGAAAACAGTTTTGCCGCGTTTCCTGATGAGAAGCTGCCTTACGAATTTTTCGACGGCTTACTGAAGCTCTCCGCGGGCCTGCCTGCTGTTGTTGCCAAAGATGACAGCGGCAAGGTAGTTGGTTTCGGACTTTTAAGGCCGCATAATCCCTTTCCCGTCTTTAGCCGTGCAGCGGATATTACATACTTCATCGCACCCGGCCATACGGGCAAAGGCGTCGGCTCACTAATTCTCGCTGAACTGGAAAAGCAGGCCGCCTCTCGCGGCATAGCGACAATCCTGGCCCCGATTTCCTCCCTCAACGAGCAAAGTATTACCTTTCACAAAAAGCACGGCTTCGTCGAAGTCGGCAGATTCAAACAAGTCGGCCAGAAGAAAGGCCGGATATTCGATGTTGTCTGGATGCAGAAAAATCTTTAATTATTCAAATTGTATGATCGAACCTGCGCTTCCCAAAAACGAAAAGTCAAACCTCGACGAACAATATATGCGAATCGCCATCGACCAGGCCAAAATCGCCGAGGAAAATGGCGATGTGCCCATCGGGGCGGTGATTGTTCATAAAGGCCAGATTATTGCTAAGGCGTATAATCAGCGGGAGCAGCTGCAGGACCCCACGGCCCACGCGGAAATTATAGCGCTTACTCAGGCGGCTTCGGCCCTCGAAAACTGGCACCTCAACGGCTGCACGATTTATGTTACTCTCGAACCCTGCTGTATGTGCGCAGGGGCCCTGGTTCTTGCGAGAATTGACCGGCTGGTTTACGGCTGTGACGACCCGAAAACGGGCGGGATTAAAAGTTTATATAATATAGTTCAGGATAAACGCCTTAATCATCGCGTTGAAGTAACAGAACATATTCTTAATTTGGAATGTGCCGATTTGCTGCAGCAATTCTTTTTACGCCTGCGAAAAGAAAATAACGGCAATCGTTAAGTCAGCCGGCCCTTTTTCTCATAGCCGGGCAAATGCGTTATCTGAAGTTCAAGGTGTTTGATATCTTTCTCGATTCGGTTGCGGTTGATAATCTCCCAGGAGAAAATCTTCATCAGGCCTATGCCGAATACAAAACAGATGAAGCCCGCCGCATACATAATCTGCTCACGGACCTCAATGACCCTGAAGAATTTCACGCCTGTATAAACGGCCCCGATTATGAATATTATGCTCCAGAACAGGGCCAGGATTACCACCGAAAGAGGGGTCTCGCGGAAAAACTCCCTGAGCGTCACAAATAATTCGCATTTTTTTGCCTCTTTGGTCGGCTCTATGATCGTCTTTTTAAATTCTTCCGTTTCCAATTTACTTCTCCCTGTATTTTTCAAAGTTCACTCTTTTATTATAGCGCATTATGCGATGGCTTTGTTCGCTGTTTTGGCCCGATTTACCAGTAATGATGCACCGATTCGCGGATATACTGGTCGTAGATAGAACGCACTTTGGCCATAACCTCATTTGGCAGGGGAGCAAAATCCGCGGCGGCAGAATTTTCCTCGACTTGTGCACATTGCTTGGCTCCGGGAATCGCACACGTTACCGCGTCAAACATCAGAATCCATCTTAGGGCAAACTGCGTCATTGTCATCCCTGACGGACATACTGCCTTCAACTGGTCAACGGCTTTCAGACCTCTCTCGTAATCGACGCCGGCAAACGTCTCGCCCCTGTCGAATGCCTGGCCTTGGCGGTTAAAATTCCTATGGTCGTCGGGCGCGAATGTGCTTTCCGGTTTGAGCTTTCCGGTCAGCAATCCAGAGGCCAGCGGCACACGAGCAAGAATCCCGACTTTGCGTTTCTTTGCCTGCTCGAAGAATAATTCCGCCGGCCGCTGCCGGAACATATTGAATATGATTTGAACCGTCTGAACGTTAGGATACTCAATTGCCTTAAGAGCTTCCTCGACCTTTTCGACGCTAACGCCATAGTAACGGATTTTCCCTGCCTTCACCAGCCCATCGAGCGCCCCGAAGACCTCCGGCATATAATAAACCTGTACGGGAGGGCAATGAAGCTGAAGCAAATCAAGCGTATCGGTATCGAGGTTTTTTAAGCTTCTTTCAACGAAGGCAGTGAGATTTTTATAGC
>CAYLXJ010000274.1:0-3697 GCA_964387385.1 uncultured Pirellulales bacterium | reverse complement strand
GATAAGCCAGAACGTCATATCCCCTGCGATTGAAGAACTGCTGGGCGAAATCGCCCGTCCAGTTGGCGCCTAACAAGTCGATATTTTCACAGGATACCGCGTTAATCCCGGAGTGCCGGAGGTCGTCGAGCTTTCCGCTGATGTTATTGAAGTATTTTTCGACGGCCTGCTTATTGAAAACGTCGAGGACGGGGACATTCGACGCAGCACCTAAGGCGCGGGCTGCGATTTCGTGCTGGATGCCGACATAGAAAATGTAATTTCCGTCGGGGACATTAAAATCGATTGGGCCGTATGGAGTGATTTTATCAGTCGGCTTGACGCCTGGCTGAAAACTGGTCAGCCCCACAGGGATAAGCCGAAGAAACATAAGCCGCCGTTTGTCCTGTCGGGAAACTGTTCTCGTTTCATCAGGCAAATCAAGAAGCTCATTTAATGTGGTCGTATAGGTCGATGGCCCCGAAAGGGTCTGTTTGCCTAACGTAATTATCTGGCCGCGTTCCTCGGGCTGCAGGTTTGGCGCAGCGAGAATAGGACCAATAACTAAATCGACAAACATCCCGCGTTTTTTCGCCGTCTCAGTCATAAACCTTAGCAATTTTGCGTCCAGGTCTTCTGAGAAAGATACTTTGATGCCCCCGAAGCCCTCTTTCTTGAGGTTGTCGAGTCGATTAATGATTTCATTTTCAGAAGGAGTATTGCCGTCCCAGTTCCACCGAGCCATCGGCCTCGCTGAAACCGGCGGATTTCTGAAACCAACATATAACTTGTCTTTTGCAGAAACACCACAGCCCGAAACAAGCAGCGCAAGAAACAGAAAAGTAGATTTAAAAATTCTCATATCGCAAAATCGCTCCTCTTTTTCAAAAAACAACTCCGAATTTCTTACATAATTGTATACCTTATTTCCTATCACCCCTGCGAGACCTTATTTGCTCATTTAAGTCGTTAAGCAATCGACCATCGTAAGTTTGCCAATACTTTGGACCTGCTACTTGATGGTCATCACGTTTGCCAGAATGCTTCTGCAAAAGAATTTTAGCCAATTCAGACAAAGAGTAAATTCTCCCATCCCTTTCATATTTGACTTTGCTCATTGATGCCAGAACTATTACCTTTTCATCTTTGAATATCTGTCCTGTGTGGTAAAAGAATAGTGTCTGACCATCCCTTATCAAGCCAGCATCTACCAATTCTTGCAACGTTACCCTGCCAGCTTTGACCTTGCCTTCCGACTGTACCTGCCTATAAGTCGATGGTCGTCTCTCTGGCGATAGTGTAACTGAGACATCTGGCAATGCCTCTTCACGACGAGATTGCAAAAAATCTTTAACGGCCTCAATGTCCGGTTTAAAACCAGATTGCTTTTCAGTTGCCTCCGCCAGCAGGTCTATCAGCAAGGGATCTGGTTCCGAGATAAGTTTTATCCAGACTTCTGGTAACGATTGTTCGACCTTTGCCTTTCTCTGCCGGTCCCGATATATACGTTCTGCATTTTCGAGAGCCGCACCGGAGATGACGTTGGTTTTTAACAACAAGTCAGCAAACTTGGATGCCGCATCCCGCGGCTCTTGCTGAATAAGATCGATGGTAAAAAACTTTCTTTCCTTCCAGTCACCCTTTTGGGTTGGCAGATAGAAAGACCAAGTTATACCATTTGTTAAAGCTGCAATCTCGACGCCTTCACGGAATGAATAGCCCAATAGTTGTTCTTCATGCTGTTCGAGTTCCTCGCCTGCTTTTTTTACTTCGATAAAAACTTTATTAGCACCGCTGATTTTCATCGAGTAGTCAACACGTCCATTTCCTGTTGAAAATTCTGGCATTACTTCGCCAACATCAAAGATATTCCAGCCGAGCATTTGCAGAACTGGTAATATTATCGCCTGTTTTGTTGCGGCCTCGTCGAAATTAGTAACGTTTCGGTTGGTTTTAAGATTCTCGATGAACGCAATTAGTTTTTCCATTTTATTACCCTCTTGTTATTTTAAGTCGCTACCCTTCATATTGGACTCGTAATTATTTTACGTATTTTTTTTATTCAAGTCCTGTTCTTGTATCTGATTTAGTTGCATACTGAAACGGTCTATTTTTTTCTGGCCGTCGTCGTATTGGGAGTAGGCGTTTCGCAGGTGTTTGCCCAAGACATCCCATGTGGCGGTGAAATCGCCTAATGAGCCGGTCAGCGTTTTGAGGTTCTGGCGGATTTCCGAGGCCTGTTTTTCAATCTGCAGGCCGTGAAGCCCCATCGCAACCGTCATAAGATACGCATAAAGCAAATTCGGCGAGACGGGGACGACCTTTTTATCGAGGGCGTATTGAAGGATATTTTTCGAGTCGTCGGGGTACTGGATAATCACTTCGTAATAGACGTTTTCCGCGGGAATATACATCAAGGCAAAATCGACCGTGCCTTCAGAAGGCCTGATATAGCTTGTGGCAATTTTATCGATGTGTTTTATTACGTCGCCCTGAAACTGTCTTCGCAGCTTTGACTTTGCATCATCCGAATCGGCTTTCAGAAGCAGCTCGAAGTTTGAGAGAGGGAATTTTGCGTCGATGGGAACGGCGTAATCAGCCAGTTTAACAAGGGCATCGACCTTTTGATTGTCTTTGAAAGAATATTGAAGCTCGTAACTTCCCTGAGGCAGAATTTGCGAAAGCAGGTTTTCTAACGACCATTCACCAAGCCCTCCGCGCAGTTTGGGGCTGGCTAAGATTTCCTGCAGGCGTTTAACCTCATCGCCTACTTTCTGCATTTGTGAGCTTGCCGTGATTATTTGGCCGATTTGGCCGTGCAGTTTGTTTAAGGTCTCCGATGTCGATTGTAAGCTCTGAGTCAGCGTCGCGTGGCCTTTCTGCAGTGAATTCTGAAGGTCATTGCGTGCGCCGTCGGAAGACATGCGCACTTGCTCAAGCTGCTGTTGCAAAGAAGTAACGGCCGCTGCATTCTGGGCGAGTTTATCCCTTACGCCGGAAACAAACAAAAAGAATAGTATCACAAGCAGGATAAGTAAAACCACCGCAATTATGAGCAGAATCGCTTCCATAAAAAGACCTCAATTGTTGAGGCATTATAGAATCTGGCGGGCAGAACGTCAAAGGCAAGCCGACTGCGGATTTAAAAATCAGGCGGCCGCGGGTTCTGAGACGTAATGGTCGAAATTGACGGAGATTTTTTTGCTGACGCCCTGTGTCTGCATAGTGATGCCGTAAAGCATATCGGCGCTTGCCATCGTCCGCTTGGAGTGCGTGATGACGATAAACTGCGAGTCCTTCTGGAACTCCTTCAAAATCATATCGAAACGCTCGTTATTGGCCTCGTCGAGGGCGGCGTCAACCTCGTCCAGGAAGCAGAATGGCGAGGGCTTTGCCTTGAAGACGCTGAACAATAGCGCAATCGCAGTCATCGCCTTTTCGCCGCCCGACAGCAGTGATATGCTTCTCGTTTCCTTGCCGGGCGGTTTGGCTATGATTTCGATGCCGGCGTCGAGAATGTCGATTTCGGGGCCTTCTTCGAGAATAACGTCTGCCTTTCCGCCGCCGAACAGTTTCCTGAAAATCTGCTGGAAATGCCCCCGCACCAGCTCGAACGTCTGTGCGAATTTCTCCCTGCTGATTTTATTTAGCCGGTTAATAAGCTGCTGGAGCTGGCCCTTGCTCGAATTTAAGTCCTCGACTTGTGTCGAAAGGAAGT
>CAYLXJ010000273.1:0-3717 GCA_964387385.1 uncultured Pirellulales bacterium | reverse complement strand
GGAAGTTCGAAAGCGGCTGACCGTAGCCGGTAATCGTCCCGATAAGCAAGCTGTCGCCGCTCGAGGTGAAACCCCATTCGGTCATCATAACAGGGAAAACCGCCGCGGCAGTCGTTATGTGATTTCTGTACCACGTAGGATTGCTCCAGTGGCCGGGATAAATATGAGAGACAACCGCCAGGTTGCTCCCTGTCGGCGGGTTACTCGCTATCGGGCCGATGGCCTGCGACCAGCTTGGCCCGGCAACGAGGATGATGTTGTTGGGAGCATAAGTGCGAACAATATTAATCCACGTCTGCATATCGGTTTTGACGCTTGTCCAGTTTGCGGCTTCTGAACCAAAAGTGGTATTAATCGGCTCATTGTAAAGCTCGAAAAAAACATGCTTGTCGTTGGCAAACCGGGGGGCCATATATTCCCAGAACGTGCTGGTCGAGGCGACGTGGCTGTAGGTATTGTCAACATAGTGCCAATCGATAATTGCATACATATCCTTGGAGGCGATGTAATCGACTGTGGTTCTGAGCAGGTTGTATAAGTCGGTATTGTTAGGATTGAACGGATGCGGCCAGCCGCTTACGGAGTCAGGAGGTGCAATCGGGATTCTGATGATTTTCGTGTACCACCCGGGAGAGCTGCCCTGCGGGTCGCTTTTGTTCGTCAGGCGGTTAATCATATTGATGGCGCCGCCCTGCCAGTCCTGAAGGAATCCCAAATCAATAAGCGAAATACCTCTCAAAACGACGACGTTGCCGTTTGGGTCCTTGATTTTGTTGCCGTCAACGTGCAGCCAGGGTATAGCGGCGTTTAACGTCGATGTTAGACCAAGAATTGCCGCCGCGAAAGCGGCCATCAAGAATGTCTTGTTCAATTTCATCACCCAATCCTCAAATGCTGTTTTCGATTATTATTTTATTCTCCTCCTAAGAGCCACTGGTCCTCTACAAATTTCATCAGGTCGTCCAGCATAACTGAGCCGTTGCGCGTAAGGTCAGCGCCATTGCACCAGGCGTTGCCGGAATTGCAGCCGGTGTTGAACCACTGGTCTGCGAAAACATCGAATTCCTTAAAGGCAATAACGTAGGGCGACAGGTACGCCCCTGTGATGACCTGTCTAATGATGCCCGGCCCCTGCCAGGCAACCGCGATATTGTCCCCGCCGCTGCCTTCCTTCTGCAGGGCTTCGATATAATACTTTTGGCCCGCCGTTAGTGAAATCGGTGATGATTGCTGCGTGCCGTAAGTAGTCCACTTGTAGGGATTCGTCCAGCTCGACACGTATGCGATTCGTGTCTTATTGGCGGGATTGTCATCCGTGCTTAAGTACAGGTCGCTCGCGTCGTCGCTTGCAATCCAGAATGTGTAACTGCCCGAAACCGCGGGATGAAGATACCCGCGTAACCGTGTGCCGTAGTTGTCCGCCCAGCTGGTCGGGCCTTCGAAACTGTGCTCTAAACTTCTGCCTGTCGGGTTATAGGGATAATTTACGTTTGAGGTCAGGTTGGCGACCGTGCCGCCTGAAATGCCGGTCCACCATTCTCGAAGCACCTTGTTGGTTCCGCCGCCGAGCTTATTGAAGCTAATCCGGTTGATTTTCCAGTCGTTGGCGTCCATTAAAAGCCGCATCGTATGCTCGCCCTTTGTCAGGAAAACATTATTTGCATCGACATTTGTCCAGGTTTGCGCTCCGCCTGTGGCAGCGAAGCCGACTGGGCCGGTCACGTCCTGGCCGCCAAGCTCGATTCTAAACTCGCCGTTGACATCTGCGGAAGCGACTCTCGCCTGAATTTTATATATGCCGCTCGATTCGACATCGACTATATATTCGAGCCATTCGCCGGCCTTTATGCCTGTTATGTTGAAGCCGCCTTCGCTGCAGGTCTCGATATCGACGTCGTCTGTGCGATACTGGCCGCCGCTGTTTCCCGCGGTCGTGTCATAATATGCCGTGAATTTGCCGCCCGTATCATAGTCCTCTGCCTCGATTGTGCCGGGGATTGACCAAACCGCGTCGCCATAAGGCGACTGCTGCACTATTGAGGCGGGCGGAATTTTTATAAGAACCATCCGGCTTCTTTCCAGATTGACGTTAAAGCTGTTGCTCGTCGTAATTGATTGGCCGTCAAGTGAAGAAATTGTCAAAGGATTCGGGTGCCTTACTCCGTTTATGCTCAAGTCATTGTAATCCTGCAGGTTTAATCCGCCTGAAACAAGAGTTCCTGCCGGCTCAATCAGCCATTGCTCGCCTGTTGAAGCCGCTGCGAAGCCCGATATGTTTACAGTTACCGTCCTGTCGGTGGTTGCGGAGTTGTTTACCATAAAGATGGTCAGATTATTGGCGTCGTCCCTGCTTGCGTATGCCCGAACTGTCGAAAGCGAGCTGGAAGCGCTGACCATATCCCTGCCGAAGTTGTATATAAGCACAGGCATCGCATACCAGACCGGGTAGGCATAGTCGGGGTTGTAATTGTCAACTTCACTCTGATTCCACGGATTAGAGCCCTCCCAGCCGAATTTGGCCATTTCGAGGAACAACTGCGAATGGAACATCGCATTTATGTAACATTTATGTCTCTGATAACTGTCTATGGACCATACATCGTATTCCGTCATCCAGTATTTGATTTTGCCTATGTACTGGGAGCCGACGGTGGCTGCGATTTGCGTATTAAGGGTATTTGTGTATGAGGCGACCGCGCCGACGTCGGTGCTGAGCAGAGTAGGATTATAAGAAGCTCCCTGGCCGTATCCGAAATATCCATGTACAATTAGAAAGTCGGGGATAACGCCCCTTGCCGCTGCGGTGCTGAGTAAATCACGGTTCCAGTATCCCACATACCAGTCATACATTCCGTTAGTGTCTCCTTCCACCGCAACGGCGCCGATTTTGATTGCGGGATTTGCTGTCTTCATCGGGATATAAAAATCAGCGAAACGGTTGCCGTAATAAGTGCCGCTTATGCCGCTGAACCATCCGGCCTCCCAAGTGCCGTAAACCTCGTTGCCGATTTCCCAGTATCTTGCTGTGGGAATGCGAGTTTTCTGGTCCTGCACCCACGCCACCGCCGCTTCAACAGCGCAGGCATCTTCGTGGTCTATGCCGTACCAGTACGCCGGGAAATTGACAATCGGCTGTAACCTGCCTCCTATTTTGCCGAGCAGGTATTGTGTCTCTTCGTAGCTGACAATCCACGCATTGGCGTCGCCGGGGCCCTGCATATCACTCCACAGAAATGCATCGCCCCAGGACCCGCCGGGCCATCGCCTGTTATAGTTGCGTCCGGAAGCCATCATCAGATTGTTAAAGGCGGCGCTGCCGCCTCCCTGTGCGCCGTCCCAGGCCATCAAATTCATCCCGTACATCGTCTCAGGAATTGCTCGAATGTAAGATGAAGCATCGACGGCAACTGTTACATCGAGGGCATAACCTATTGCTGATAAAAGGGTTATAGACAAGGTGAGAATAAAAGCGATTTGCCTTAATGGCATTTTCTTCTGCCTCTCAAAAAAAGATTCTTATTTAGTTATCAGACGCAGCCCAACCCCCTGTAATTTCGGATGTGTCAAACAAACCTGGTGCACCTCGATGTGCCGGAATTGACCGCGTTTTCATCTTCTAACAGTTTATCAAAAATAAAGCCCTGTTTCAAGTATTAAATGCCTAATAGACCCAATTCAATCCAAAACAAATAAGTTCATGGTGATATTAACTCTATT
>CAYLXJ010000272.1:1552-3731 GCA_964387385.1 uncultured Pirellulales bacterium | reverse complement strand
CTCGAACAGCGGCTCGCCGCGAGTCCGCCTCGGAAGCTACGCCACCTCGACACCCGGCACTAATTTTATCGATTTGGACAGCTTAGGCAGGCACAACTATAATGTCTTCCTGCTGGAAAATAACGGCATTGTTTATACGTGCAGGGGAGGCCACGTCGATATCGCTCACGTCAGAATCGGGGCAGACAACACGAGGTATCTTTACTACAAGGTCAGAAAAGCCCTCTTGAGAAACGACTCCACCATCAAATTCAAGCTCAATGTCGAGCCCTCGCAATATTTTGTCGATATCGAGTATCCTCCTTACTGGAAGGAACTGTCGAAAAACGAAAAACAGCTCATTGCCGACCAGCTCGCGCTGGAAATGAGTCAGTATTTCACTTTCACTATGACAACCTGGCACGAGGTTCTTACCTGGTTCGGCTATAAATGTATGGCCTTTTTGCCGGAGAAGCCCTCCGCATTCTCCTGGGAGGACATCTACTCAAATCTTGTCGGCATATGCATCGGCGCCGAGGCCCTTAAGGACAATAAACACTCCTATAACGAGGCGGTAACTCTCGCTATGAAAAAAGAGCTGTTGGATTTAGGCATACAGTCGCACAAGACCGCTTTCAGCGCCGCGGAAAAAATGAGAGGCAAATGGTTCCAGGGCCTGGTTCTCGTCGATATGAGAGAAAGAAATTTCGACATAGGTATCGACGACGGTCTTGTTACGCCAATCCTTGTCCCTGACCTTTCCGAATGCCCGGACGCTCAGCCCAAGCCGCTACCCGTACCGACTCTCGAGAAATTCGAAAGATATGGCTTCAAAATAGACCTCGAAGTCGAGCCGAAGGAATTTGAAAAGGGAAAAGTCCTCAAAATCATTTATCCTGACGGCCATGGCAAAAGAATCCAGCCAATAAAACATATTCCCATAGTCATCGACTACATCAAAAAAATCCACACCGAACACCTCAACGGTCTATTAAAACCAAAGCCCCAAAAACCCTAATAACCTCTTTACGTCTTGCGTCCTATGTCATCGGTCTTGAGTTTTTCTTCTGGCATTGCCCGTCCGTAAAGGTATAATCTCCCCAAATGCCGGAGCCGCCTCCGGTGAACAAGCAAACCGAATATATGAAGACAGGGATGCCTAAACTGGTCATTGTGTTGGTCGTGTGTATGCCGGTTTATTCGGCTTACGCCATCGATGATTTTCAGGCCGGCGCATTTGAAGGGCGCGACGTCCTCATTACCGGTGACTCCCTCGTCAATTTCACCGATAACACCGGCCAAAACGTTCTCGTCATCGACCGCAAGGTCTCGCTTGCCGCAGGCGCGGACACCTTCACAGGCGACAAGGCCGTTATCTGGATAAAGCGAATTTCGGCCGACGGTGAAAACATCTCCGTTCGCGCCTTTATATCCGGAGGCGTCTCTGCCGGCAGGGGCAAAGGCACACGGGTACCTGGCCTCAACTGGCAAATCGCTGAACCCTCAAAAGCTTTAGTCGTGCGGTTTGAGTCAAGGGGTGAGGTCTTCGTTACCGCCAAACAAATCGACACGCAGCGAAGCGTAGGGCCCGCTTCGGAAACAGGCAACGTCCTCGGACTCGATTTTTATTATGAGGCATTCGAATCCGTTTCTAAAATTGACAAGGACTTTTCTACTATTTTTTCGGCTTTGTCGCCGCCCAAACGCGAACCGCCTATAGCCGCACCTTCGCCCGTTGAAACAATAACAGCGTCCGCAGGCGAACGTCCCAGACGTCTGCCGGAAGCGTTTGGTTTCCTTCAGCGCCTCGTCGGCCCCCCTGCCAAGCCCCCCGCCGGCATCGAAAAAGCCCGGCCGCAGGTAAAAATCGGTTATCCTGTCAATCTTGCGCCGGCTGGGGATACTGAACCAAACGTTGAATGGGGCGGCCCCGGAAAAGAACAGAACATCGCCACAATCATCGGCCGATTCTATCTCTGGCAAAAACAGGATGAAAAAGGCGGCCTGTTGGAAATGCAGGCCGACGCTGCCGTTATTTTTTATGAGAGCGAAAAATTCGGCGATGATGAAGGGCTTGGCGGCGTCCAGGATGTCGGCGCAAAAGGCGCCATCAGGGCCATTTACCTTACCGGAGACGTCGTATTGGCCGAAGACCAGCGCAGCATTCACGCCGACGAGATGTATTATGATTTCATCGATA
>CAYLXJ010000272.1:0-1542 GCA_964387385.1 uncultured Pirellulales bacterium | reverse complement strand
AAAAGGGACTCGCCGTCAACGCTGTCCTGAGGACTTTCGACGTCGGCCGCGGCATCCCCATTTACGTACGAGCGGAAAAAATAAAGCAGCTTGCCGAAGGCAGATTCGCCGCGGATAACGTCGTCCTTACAACAAGTGAATTTTATCTTCCGCAGATTTCGGCAAGTGTATCGAGCATACTCGTTACCGATAATACAGCCATCGATAAGCAGGACGGCGTCCCAAAGGACAGCTCATACGATGTCCAGATGCGAGACGTCCGTCTAAAAGCCGGAAAAACTACTCTTTTACCCTGGCCAGTTATGCGTTCCAATCTTCAGAGACCTGATATTCCCCTTAAAAGCATCCGAATTGGCAATAACACAAGCTGGGGTACAAGCGTCGAGACACGCTGGTTTTTATCGCGCTTGCTGGGTCTGCAGGAACCGGAGGGAGTCGAAGGCGTTTTCGATCTCGATTATTTCAGCAAGCGAGGACTCGGCGCCGGCGCCGAAGTCGATTACGCACAGGAAGACCGCCTCGGCCATTTCATCGGCTACGTAATAGACGACCACGGCGAGGACCGCCTCGGCCGCATCGACAGCCGGCAGCACCTCGAACCCCCCCGAGACCTACGCGGCCGCTTCAGTTGGGTCCACCGCGTCTTTTTGCCATATAACTGGCAGGTCACGATGGGCATAAATTATGAATCGGACGAGAATTTTGTTGAAAGCTACTATCGCAGGGAATTCAATACGGGTCCCGACCGGGAAACATACGTGCATCTTAAAAGAATCGAGGACAACTGGGGATTGTCGCTTCTCGGCAAGGGGCGCATAAACGACTTTGCCGATGAAATGGCCGAATACCCGTCGGGCGAGTTCCACCTTACGGGGCAGTCATTTTTCGACGACAAGCTCACGCTTTACAGCGACACTCAGGGAGGCCAATTCCGCCAGTTCATAGGCGATTCCCATACGACGATGATACCTGACGACCCGTTTGCCTTCGCCTCTCATCGCACGGAGGTTGATATGCCTATTCGGCTCGGCTCTTTTAAGGCGTCGCCTTATATCGCGGGAACCGTCGGCTATGACGACCGCGCCGGCTTTAACAGGTCACGAGTCGACGGCTCAAACGACCCCGAAGTCGGCGAGAAAACCGTAGGTATCGGCGAAACGGGACTGCGTCTATCGACCGAATACTGGAAAACTTATCGCGGCGTGCAATCCCGATTGTGGGATTTGGACGGTATCCGCCATATCATAAGGCCAGAGATGGCAGCGGCCGTATTCGCAGAAAGCGACTCAGTCGTCAAACAGCACGACAGCGTTTATCTCGGTATCGCCCAGCGGCTCCAGACAAAACGCGGTCCTGAAAACGAAAAAAGGTCGGTTGACTGGATGCGGCTAAATCTCGGCGCCGTATTCGTTAACGATTCTGAGCCGCGGACTGAAAATTCGTCGCCTCACAGATTTATATGGAACAGGCCAATGACACCGCTGCGCCTTTTCTCGATGCCTAAAATCTTCAACGGCGACCTCGAAGACGATCTCAAAAGAA
>CAYLXJ010000271.1:0-3828 GCA_964387385.1 uncultured Pirellulales bacterium | reverse complement strand
TTGCCCAGTTTCGCAAGCACCGATATCGAGCTTTTCGGCTTCTTTCTCAGCGAGTCAATCGGCGGGTCGTCCATCCCTATCACGTCCGGCGCATGAACCACCGACAGCGTCGCCCCATTGCTTATCTGCCTCGGCAGCTTCCCCTCAATTACGTCCTTCGGCCCGACAAGTATCACCTCGTCGCACGCCTCAAGCAACCCCAGCGCCTCCGCCGCACCCGCTATTATCGCCTCCGGCGCCTTATCCCCGCCCATCGCGTCTATTGCGATACGCATCCTGCGTTACCCCTTTTTCTCTTCCTTCTCCGCGATTTTCAGGGTTATTTTCGAGTTCAGGTAGCCGCATTTATCGCACGCCGCGTGCGGCAGCTTTGCCTGCCCGCATTTGGGGCAAACCGAATAATTTACCGGCTTCAACGCGTGGTGCGCACGCCGGCTGCGCGTCTTGCTTTTACTTACCTTTTTTACTGGTAGCACTGCTTTTTACTCCAAATATTGGCCTTTTTGCTCTTTTTCTCGTTGTTAATTTACAGAAAACCACCCTAAATACGTTAACTGCGCTATAATGTCAAGGGATTTTTCGTATCGCAAAGAATCCTTGCACCTGTCTAATCCCCACCCCTGCGGCGGGGGTTTTCCTGGACTTTTATCGTGAAAAAGGTATAATAAATCAGCTCATGACGGGGCTAAAGGCACTGAAACACCTGTAAAGAGAGGTCCTTTTTGTGAAAGAACTAATTGGTATTTTATTCGTCGTCCTTGTTTGGGCGGATGCTTATGCTGCGGTAACGATTGCCCCAAATGACCCGAATATTCAATACGCGGGAAGGATTGATTTTTCCAACCCGCTGGCGCCGGTTTTGTCATGGTCCGGCTCATCGGTTACAGCGAATTTCGAGGGGACCTCCATTCAGGCAACATTAAATGACATGGGCGGAAATTATTTTTATTCCATTATCGATGAAGGCACGCCGAACCTGATAACCTGCTCTTATGGTCAGCATACCTACACACTCGCCACAGGACTGAGCGATGCGACGCATAAAATCGAGCTGTATAAAAGGACAGAGGGCACTAACGGCCCTGTGTCATTTCTGGGTTTTATTATCGATAACGGCAAGGCCCTGACGGCACCGCCGGCCAGACCTATACGAAAGATAGAATATTACGGCGATTCCATCACCGCCGGTCTTGCGCTGGACAGCACGGAAGATAATCAGGCCGCCGTTTACACCAATAGTTACCTCGCATACGGCTCAATTACCGCAAGAAATCTCATTGCCGAACACCATACGATAGCGGTAAGCGGTATCGGCATTGTAAAAAGCTGGTGGGATGCGAATATGCCGGAAGATTACTATTACCGCCTCATCGCCACTAACGGGTCGAGTAACTGGAATTTCAGCCAGTGGAAGCCGGATTGTATTGTGATTAACCTCGGCCAAAATGATAAATGGCTTAGCGTCACGCAGTTGCAGGCCGTCAGCGGATACGTCAATTTTGTCAATCTCCTGCGAACCAGCTACGGCGATATGGCGGCGAAGAATATCCCCATTATACTTGCCCTGGGCAGTATGGATGCGACGCAGCCCGGTTCACCGTGGCCGGGTTATATTCAGCAGGCGATTGATTCCCTCAACAGCACGTACTCGGATAACAACGTCTATAAGGTTATTTTTCCGTTCGACGGACTCTGGACACATCCGCACGCGCCTCAGCACGCCGCTATGGCGCAGCAGTTGACGGATTTTATTATCGCCAATATTCCCGGATTCACCCTGCATCTCGGCGATATAAATAATGACGGGCACGTCAATAATTCTGACTTTGCCCTGCTAAGCGGGCAATGGCTTGAAACCACCTGCGGCTCTTGTGCAGGCGCTGACCTCTCAGGCGACAACAATGTTACGCTGGCCGATGTTTTTGTCCTGGCGGAAAACTGGCTTAGCGATTATTAATTCGCATTAAGTTTTGGGATACCCTTCACGAGATACGGGATACTTTCTGTGTGCTGTCCGCTGCCTGCCCTCCCATGTCTTATTGAAATTTCATCCCGCAGGGATACAACCATTTTGCATTTTACTTTTTGATTTTTTATTTATTTTCCGGGAAGTTTAATCTTGCAAACTCCCCGTGATATTTCCTCGCCGCGGCGTCATACGCCCTCGCCGCGTCGATTTCATCTTTGAATCTGCCGATATATATTTTTTTACCATTATGAGTGATTTGAACGCGATAGCGATTACAGGAACGGTCAATATGCACACCAACAAACTGAGAAGAGGCGTTGCGTCGTAATTTTCTTCTGTTCTGGTTATTTTGAGAGCAAGTTGCCGGACGAAGGTTGGCGATACGATTATCGAGTGAATTATTGTTTCTATGGTCAACGAGAACGCCTGGAGGCACATTAAGGATTTCCCTGTGCATACGCAACATCCTGCTGCAGCCGTTAGCAGAAAGGACGTGCCTGACAGCATAAATAGAATCACGTTTGCCATCGACGGTCCAGTGGAATTTGTTGAGATAGTAAAAGAGCAGGGGGTCAACGATGGCGAATTTTCCTTCGCCGAGAGGGATTTTACGGTAGGGATGGCCGAACGTGAACAAACGGAACAGCAAAACCGGCCAGACGAATAGCAGGTCGAGCCATACGGGAATTGCGATTGTTATGCTGGTTTTCATAAAACACCCTCCTTCTTCTTCAAAATTCTAATATCTAAATCCTAAACTCTAAACAATTTCTAAATCCTAATAACAAATGCACCAAACAATTGGCGTCAGCCGGTTTAATATTTGGATTTTGGTAATTCGTGTTTGTTTAGTAATTAGAGTTTAGCGCTTAGGATTTCCTGGGTTCTCCCTGGGCCCATCGTCTTACCTGCTCACTTTTTTAGCTCGCTTCACACTTCACGAGATACGCTTCGCGCGTCCCTCTATATATACAGTGAATTTATGAGCATTTTCAGCATTTACGAAACATTTTTGTTTGGGCGTAACGTTGATAACTCCTTATGCCGTAAGGAATAAAAAAATATTTTAAAAATTGCCGGATTTTTTTGGTAATTTGGGTAATTTGATGATAATTGGGTTTTTGACGCGGCCTGCCCTGAGCAAACGTAGTGCGTCGAAGGGATTTACAATGTCAGATTAAGGGATGACTATTGCAGAAAAGGTCTATTTTTTATTATCTCTAAGTTCTTTGCTATGCGGTTTTGGAAGATAATTGTTTCTGCTGATTCCTGTTCGAGTTTTTTACGTGCGATACCTGCGACGTTTCCGCCGCGTCTGGCTGCGATTTTATTTTCAATGAAACCATCAGGGTGTTCGACTTTTGTAATATGCGTTGTAGAGGCCTCGCCCAGCATTGAGAAAATAAGCTCCAAATCGGTCATATGGTCCCGTAGGTTTTCTCTTTTAAGGCCCTTGTGTTTCTTGTATTGGCTGGGCGTCATTCCGAAGGCCGCTTTCGATATTTCGGCGGTCAGAATTTCATACTCCTTCTCTTCTTTAACGTTATGTTTTTTCCATTCGTCGGTAAGCTCCTCGCGGATGGCGATACCACGCATCCGTTTTTCAATCCAGTCGTCGCTGTAACCTTTGGCCTTATACAATGCCCGTGTGCGCTTTGTGGCAATTTCGGGGTCCTCGATTTCCTTAACGCGCTCATAACCTACCTTTGCCAACCAGAGTTTGAATGGTTCGGCCTTGGGGGAAGGAACGGATTGGATAATACGGAACATTCCCTCTGTATTGGAACAATCGGTCTCACGCATTTTTCCGTCCGGCGCTTCCAATTTCAACCCGTGACAAAATGTCACGACTTCACTTC
>CAYLXJ010000270.1:0-3828 GCA_964387385.1 uncultured Pirellulales bacterium | reverse complement strand
CGTCAATCGTCTTACGGTTACGTTGTAGCTTCCGACTTACGTTCAACGCAACCGATACGAGCGGCGTAACCGCAACCGATTAACGTTTTCTCATTCGTCTCCAGACCACGCTTTTATGTCACCATTGTCAACCGGTATGTAAAAACTGTCTATTGGCAAAATGCCTAATTGGAATACCCTAAATACCTATGTCGAGGGGCAGAAGAGCATCAGGAGGCAAAATTTGTGGAATTAAAAAATAGAAAATAATAAATAGAAAACTGAAAATCGTTTTAGTCGGATGTATCGAGGATGGACATAAACGCCTGCTGGGGGATTTGGACGGAGCCGATGCTTTTCATTCTCTTTTTGCCTTCTTTTTGCCTTTTGAGGACCTTCATTTTTCTGGTTACGTCGCCGCCGTAGAGTTTCGCGGTAACGTCTTTTCTGAAGGGCTTGATTGTTTCTCTCGCGATGATTTTCCCGCCTATGGCGACCTGAAGCGGTATCTCGAACTGGTGGCGCGGGATGGCCTTTCGCAGGCGGACGAGCATCTTTCGGCCCCTGTTTTCCGCGACGCTGCGATGAACAATCAGCGACAGGGCATCGACGGGGACTTTGTTGACTAATATGTTTATTTTGACCAGGTCGCCCGCCTCGAAGCCGGTAAATTCGTAATCCATAGTCGCGTAGCCGTGACTGACGCCCTTGAGCAAATCGTAAAAGTCATAAACGATATCGGCCAAGGGCGCTTTGTATTCGAGCATAACGCGGCTCTGGCTGAGGTAATCCGTTTTGAGCAGTTTGCATCGCCTGCTTTCGGCCAATTTCATAATGCCGCCGATTGAGTCGGTGCCGGTAATAATCTCAAGCCGAACAAACGGCTCGCGCAATTCCTCAATCTGGGTTACATCGGGTAAATCGGCGGGCGAATCAATTTTTTTGACTTCGCCATCGGTCGTTAAAACCTCGTAGCTTACGGTAGGAGCGGTCTGCACTACATCGATATCGTGCTCGCGCTCAAGCCGTTCCTGGACGATTTCCATATGAAGCAGTCCGAGGAAGCCGCACCTGAAGCCGAAGCCCAGCGCAGGCGAATTTTGCGGCACAAATGAAAAGCTGGCGTCGTTTAGGGTCAGTTTCTCGAAGGCCGAGCGCAATTTCGGATAATCGGTATTGTTGCCGGGATAAAAATCCGAAAAGACCATTTGCATCGGCGGTACATAACCCGGCAGGGCTTTCTCGGCGGGAGCCGAATCGTCCGTTATCGTGTCGCCAACGGTAATATCGGACAGTTGGCGGATATTGGCAATGACGTAACCAACTTCGCCCGAGCCGAGGCGGTCGACAGGGTACATTTTGGGCAAGAATTTTCCAAGCTCGGTTACAAGATACGTTCTGCCTGTCCCCATAAGCCGGATTTTCTGTTTGACTTTAAGCTCGCCCGCGAAAACCCGGACGTAACATATTACGCCGCGATAGTCGTCGTTGATACTGTCGAAGACAAGCGCTGCAGTCGGCTCATTACTCCTGTCGGGCGGGGGCGGCAAAAGCGTAACCACCGCGTCGAGAAGCTCTTCGACGCCGAGGCCTGACTTGGCGCTTATGCGGAAACAATCCTGCTTTTTAATACCCAGGACGTGCTCGATTTCCTCGGCGGTGATTTCCGGCTGTGCCGAGGGCAGGTCAACCTTATTGATAACGCCGATAAGCTCCGCCCCGACCGATGTGGCCAGATAAGCATTAGCGACCGTCTGGGCCTGGACGCCCTGACTGGCATCGACGACGAGAATCGCTCCCTCGCAGGCCGACAAGGCGCGCGAGACCTCGTAATGGAAGTCCACGTGACCGGGGGTATCGATGAGGTTGAGCATATAGTCCTTGCCCTGGTGATGGTAGTTCATCGTTACAGCCGAGGCCTTTATGGTGATGCCGCGTTCACGCTCGATATCCATATCGTCGAGGAGCTGGTCTTTCTTCTCACGGTCGCTTATGGCACCGGTGATTTCCAGTATGCGGTCGGCCAGCGTGCTTTTACCGTGGTCGATATGCGCGATTATCGAAAAATTTCTTATGTGTTCGGTATTCATAAGGTTTAAGGCGGCTATTATAACAAAGTTGATTGATTATACGTCTGAAAAATAACACAGGACTGAGTCGGCGATAGGCAGCGCCTTGCGTGTAAGAAATAATCGCCCGTTGGCCATCTCAATCAAACCAAGTTTCCTGTATTTACTAATCGGTTCCGCGAACAACTCTTTCGCGTCGAAACCTGTCCTGCTTTTAAACTCCTTAAGGTCGATGCCGCACTTTCTGCGCAGATTCAGGACAGCCGTTTCACAGGCGACCTGCAATTTATCCGGCATTTCGCTTTCAGCCCATACGTCTTGCGATTTTTTAATCGCCTCGATGTATTTATTTATGTCAGCTAAGTTGAGTGTTCGCTTGCCTTGCCAGTATGACCCTGCGGCGGGGCCGATACCTATATATGGTTCGTTTGCCCAGTAATTGAGATTGTGTTTGCACTCAAATCCCGGCTTTGCGAAATTCGATATCTCATACTGCCTAAAGCCCGCTCGTTCTAACAACTCGATGGCCGACTCATACATTGTCCTGTCGGTTTCCTCATCAACGGGTTTGACCTCGCCTGCGACAACCGCCTTTTTAAGGGGCGTTTCTTCCTCATAAGTAAGGGCATAAGTCGAGATATGACGGACATCAAGTTCAATGGCGGATTTCAAACTTTCTTCCCATGACTTGACTGTAGAATCAGGGATAGCGAAAATCAAATCCAGGCCGACATTTTCAAATCCCGATTTTTTCGCTTCCTCGACGGCTTTGTAAATGTCATCAACGGAATGTATCCTGCCTAAAAATTTCAGCTCGTTATCATTGAAGGATTGCGCCCCTATTGAAAGGCGATTCACTCCGCCCGTGTGTAATTGTTTCAATATTTCCCTATTGACCTGTCTGGGATTGATTTCTATTGTAAACTCGTGGGAATTAGGGGATTTCCGGATAATTTCACTCACCAGTCGCAGCAGCAGCTCCCCCGGCAGACAGCTCGGGCTTCCCCCGCCTATATAAACCGTTGTTGGCGAAAAGGGCTGACTCCTTTTTTGGTTCAATTCTGAAATAATGGCGGAAATCAACCGTTGCGGGTTGTGGTTTTTTACGGATTCAGAATAAAAGCCGCAATATCGGCACTTCGCCTCACAAAAAGGGATATGCACATATAGGCCGACCATATTGGGATAAGATTTTTTGCTTTTCATTTCGGAAGTTTAGCACAAATACCCCATTTTGACAGTATTTGTTCTTGTTATTTTGGTCGCCGAATCACAAGGTCGTATAAAATCGTGGATAGCGTATGATTCTGTGTTAACAGGAAGACCAAATGCCGAATTTGCTTTGGGTTGGGCAGGAAAAATAAAAATTTCGCCCTAAGTTCGGGATTTTACCCTGTTTTTTATTGACCGAAGAACAAAAACAGTTTACTATGCTATCGAGTTTGCCGATGCAACTCTGTAGTTAGAGTTAAAAACAGCGTTGCGGGATAGCTTCGATGATTTGTGGGCCGTCCGGATTTAAAGAACGGCCCGGCAACGGATTAAGCTTCACTCGCCGGTGCAGATTAGGCGGCACCGGCGAATCCAAAATGTCATAGTGCGGCAGGAAATCTGAAATTTTAATTCGCCACGAGTTCGGCGAAATGGTAAAAGGAGCCCAGATGTATAGGGCGAACGTAAAAACACCCGAAATTGTTCTTCGAGACAATTCCAATCTCGCAAGGAAGCCGGATTCTCCCCAAAAAGACAGAAATCCGGTTAGCAGGTGATTTTACGTAAA
>CAYLXJ010000269.1:0-3865 GCA_964387385.1 uncultured Pirellulales bacterium | reverse complement strand
AACAGATGATTTTGCGATCGGCAGGATGGCCGCGGAACATTTTCTTGAGCGAGGCTTCCGCCATTTCGGATTTTGCGGCTTTGATAAAATAATATGGTCGCAACTCCGATGTAAAAGCTTCAGCGACCGGATAACAGAGGCCGGTTTTCAGACCGATATATTCCACAAGCCAATATCTCATGCATACCGCACATGGCATAGAGAAGAAATTGTTCTCATGAAATGGCTGCGAGATTTACCAAAACCAGTTGGAGTAATGGCATGTAACGATATGCGGGGACAGCATATTACCGAGGCCTGCGCCAAAGCCGGTATCGAAGTGCCTTACGAAGTGGCTATTATAGGCGCAGATAACGACAGCCACGTGTGTGATATCTCCAACCCTCCCCTGTCGAGCATTGCACTGGATGTCGAAAAGGCCGGCTTCGAGGCCTGCGAGCTGCTTGACAAGCTGATGGCCGGCAAAAAGTTAAAGCCCCGGATGATTGTTATTCATCCGACACGGATTGTAACAAGGCGGTCAACCGACATCATAGCGATTGAGGATGCAATAATCAGTGAGGCACTTCAATTTATTCATAATAATGCAAATCGCCCTATACAGGTCAGCGACATTACAAAGGCATTAAACGTCTCCAGAAATGCGCTGAACTATAAATTTATGAAGATATTAAGGCGTTCCGTTTATAATGAGATTAAACGGGTCAGGATAGAATTAATCAGGCAGATGCTTCTTGAAACGGATTTGTCTGTTTCGCATATCGCATTGAAACTGGGATATTACAACGCCAATCATATTGCCAGATACTTTAAACAGAAAACCGGAATCTCGCCTCTGGAATACCGGAGATTTCGTTGTCATAAATAACCATATTCGAACCAGTCGAAGTCGGCGGGTGTGGAGGATTTTTGGCCGTTGCCGGTCGCGTACATTCCAAAATAAACTCCTGTAAAGCACATGCCATCTTCGAAGCCGATTGCCTCGACGGACAAATCCCTCGTTTTGGCAGTGCCTAATACCTGCTCATCTCCGTTCGATGATTTGCAGGAAAATTCATAATTCAACGGCTCCGCCTTGACAATTAAAACGACCGGGCCCGGTTGAATATCGACGTACTTAACCGGCTCAACTGTTTTGCCCTTGAGGACTTTCCTGAACAAAATCTGCCGTTTGCCGGCTTTGAGCGTGATGGCGATTTCATAATGATGCTTATCATTTTGCCTGACGACAAGGCCTGCCTCCTCGTTTTCATTTTTGGGATTAAATTCAAGCAGGGTCGAGGTGATGCAGTTAAAATCGGTTTGCCTTCTTCCGACAAAGGCGGGCGAGTCCTGGCTGCTCATATTTACATCAGAGCCGTTCAGACGCAAAAAGCCGGCACGTTCGGTCAGGGAGTAATTTTCAGGATAGGGATTTCGCAGATAGTTCCAATGCAAAGCTAATGCGTTGCTGTCAAAATCATCTTTTACCGGTTCTTTAGGCCAGGTTTTCTGAGGCAGTTTCGGCGCGGCCATTTCCAAATCGATTGTTCCTGTTTTATTGACGACAGGCCAGCCGTTGGCGTCAAAGGCAACGGGAGTGAGGAAGGTTTCCCGGCCTATGTGATGAAATCGTGCGCCGGGCGGCTGCGGCCTGATGCCTAAGCAAACCATCCACCAGCCATCCGGTGTTTCGACCATATCTGCGTGGCCTACGGCCTGAATCGGGTGTTTAAGATTTTTCTTATGTGTCAGAATCGGATTATGCGGGCAGGACTCGAACGGCCCCCAGGGCGAATCGCTGCGGGCGATAGTAATGCTGTGGTCATAGCTTGTGCCGCCTTCTGAAATCATCAGGTAATATTTGCCTTTGATTTTATACATATGCGGGCCTTCGGCCCAAACGCCACCGGTACCGCCCCATATCTTTTTTAAGGGGCCTGCGAGCTTGCCTGTATTGACATCGAGGATTGTTTGACCGATATAGCCGTCTGCCTGACCCTCGTGGCGAATGTAATAGACCGTGCCGTCGTCATCGAAAAAAAGCGACGGGTCAATACCCGAACGGTCGAGCCAGACCGGTTCAGACCACGGCCCGGCGGGGTCTTTGGCGGTAACGTAAAAATTGCCCCTGCCGTCAACGTTAGTCGTTACCATATAAAACGTGCCGTTATGCTCACGAATCGTAGGGGCGTAAATGCCGCCTGATGCCCTTGTCTTTTTAAGCGGCAACTGGCTTTCGCTTGTCAGGCAGTGGCCGATTTGACGCCAGTGGACGAGGTCTTTACTGTGAAAAACCGGCACGCCGGAGAAATACTCGAAAGTGCTGTTGACCAGATAATAATCGCCGCCGACCCTGCATATACTCGGGTCAGGGTAAAAACCGGGAATCACGGGATTGCGGAAGTTCATAATATCTGCCCCTTTGCAGCCGATAGCAGGAAACAAAAACAACGCGACAATCGTCAAGAACTTCATAAATCACTTATTTTTAACAACTTTTATAACGGAATAAAACGCCGGTTTGGGTTTGAGGTTTCTGTCAAACAACAAGGGATAATCAGTGCGACCTCTCACAGGCCAGTTATGCCGCCAGGAAACGCCGTCGTGAACGCCCCAGAAAGTTACCCTGCTGATTACGTCTGCGTGCTTGTGAAACAGCGAGAAAAACTCCGCATAACGCTTTGCTAACTTTTCCTGCATTTCAGCGGGTAGGCCGTCCGGATATGGATTCAATTCTTTACGCAGTTCGATATTCTGTGCGATATCCGCCCCGCTGACATTCGATGCGCTGGGCAGGGCCGACACGTCCATTTCCGTAATCATCACTTTAACGCCTAATTGCGCAAAGGCGTTGATGGTCGCCTCAATTTCCTCAATCGGCGGACTATCCAACGACCAGTGGCCCTGCATACCAACGGCGTCGATGCGAATTCCTTTGGCCTTGAGGTCTTTAACAGTTTTTACGGCAACCGCACGATGGTCTTTTATCCATAAATCGTAATCGTTGTAATAAAGCTCTGCGTTCGGGTCTGCCTCGTGTGCGTATTCGAACGCCTTTTCGACAAAGTCCCTGCCGATGATGTCCAGCCACTTGGTCTTCCTGAATCTTCCGCCGCTGCCTACCGCCTCATTTACAACGTCCCAGCCGTCAATCCGTCCCTTGTATCGCCCGGCGACGGTAAAAATATGCTCCTTCATCCGCTTCAAAAGCGTCTCGCGGTCAACGGGCTTGCCGTTAGCGTCCTCGAAGACCCAGCCGGGTGTCTGATGATGCCAGACCAGCGTATGGCCGATTATGAACATATTGTTCTTTTCGCCGAACTCGACGTATTTATCGGTCAGCTCGAAATCGTATCTATCCGGCTCAGGATGAACTTTTTCCCACTTCAGCACGTTCTCAGGACTTATCGAATTAAAATGCTTAGTGATGAGCGCCGTCTCATCGGTTTTTTCCTCCAGAATCTGGCTCGCGTTAATAGCCGCACCCACCAGAAAATCCTTCTCAAACGCGTCTTTAAGAGCAACTTGTTCGGCTCCTTCAGCAATCATAGCAATACCCAACAATAGGAAAATACCTGTTATCCCCTCTGCCGCTAACGATTTTAACATAATTTTAAGCTCCTTATGCAGTTGTCTTCTCAGTTTCGTATTTCTTGCGCCGCTCGATAAGCTCCTGTGTCATTTGAATCTCCGTATGCTTGTCAATCTTATATAAGAAAAGAATGGCGACACCGATAAAAAATGGAGTGGCCGGTATAATACTCATCATCCAGCGAATCCCCTTCAGGGCGAAATTCGTTTGCTCTGCGCCTGCGACATATCCGAAGTAGCTTAACAGCCACCCAGACAGCGCCCCGCCCAAACTAAGCCCCATTTTCAGACC
>CAYLXJ010000268.1:0-3883 GCA_964387385.1 uncultured Pirellulales bacterium | reverse complement strand
TATCATTGATGCCCTGATTACCCGCGCCGATAAGGGCGACGTTAAGCTTTTCAGATGGTGGTGTGAAACCTGCGCCGCCGATGATGTATCGCGGTAAAATTGTAAATCCCGCCGCAGAGCCGATCACGCCTTTTAAAAAAACGCGGCGGGAGATTATGTTTGTTTTAGATAATCGTGCCTTTTTAAAGTTTTTCATAGTCATTTGTTCCTTCAGCCAAACGGGTGCGGCATAATCTTGCGATTTTTTCACCCTTGCGTCAATATATTTAATGGCTTATTATGTTCGGCCTGACGGGGAACACTGGTTTTTGAAGATAATTTAAGGTGAGCTATGACTGTTGAAGAGGCGATTCGTAAAAGATTTTCGTGCCGGGCATATCTGGACAAACCGATTGAGCAGGAAAAGCTCGACAGGATTTTCGAGGGGGCAAGGCAATCGCCCTCGGCCAAGAACCTGCAGGACTGGCGGTTCGTAGTTGTGACCGACTCGGCACGCAAACAGCAGGTCGCCGGCTGCACCAACCATCCGGAAACTTTCGGCAAGGTGGCAGTTTTGATAGCTGCCTGCAGCGTCTGCAATGAAAAAATGCGATGCGGCCAGCAAATCGCGCCTATTGACGTGGCCATCGCGCTGGAGCATATCGCGCTTATGGCAACAGAGCTTGGCCTTGCGACCTGCTGGATTGGCTCGTTCGATACTGAAAAAGTCAGACAAACTCTGGAGATACCTGAAAATATTGCTATAATTGAATTGATGGCTCTTGGTTATCCGGCCAATGGCAAAAGGCAGACGACCCGTGAGCCGGTTAAAAATTTTGTTTGTTTCGATAAGTGGCAGTTTTGAAGATTAGCCACTAAGGCACAAAGCCACTAAGAAAAATATAAACTTTGTGTCTTGGCGTATTCGTGGCAAAAAGGGGACGTGGTGTAACGGGAGCACACCGCGGTCGCATCGCGGAAATGAGGGTTCGATTCCCTTCGTCTCCACTCTGCGTCGCTCGCCGGCAGTTACGGTTTTGTTTCAACGGTAAATTTCTTCGAAGATGTGAGTTGGTGACCGGCCCGGCTGCAGGAACTGTTTATTTCTACCTTCGCATTTTCCTTTTTTGTAGCGGGAATCGTAACGCTTAATGTCGCTGTTTTTATATTCATAGCTGCCGTGTCGAGGGAAAATGCACCCGCGGAATTAATATTTTTCTTTGCCCAGGCAAGGCCGCTGGCATTGAGGTTTTCTCTGCATGCCTCGAGGTATGCGCGGTCGGCCTGAAAAAGAAAGCCGTTGGTTTCGCCTGCCAAAACAATCATATAAGTCCCAATCAGGGCAAGGATGACGTTTACCAGAATCATAACGAAACCGTGTTGTCCGGCCTTTGCGGCGCTCATTTCATACCTCCCAAATCCGTGCCCGTGAAAAACAAGAAACTGTTGTCCATCTTTTTGCGAATATGGCCCAAGCTCTCATCCTCGATATATGCGTTTACCTCGACCGCATAACCTGTATTATCTTTGTTCCAGACCCTCCAGACGATTCTGCCGTGAGGCACCTTCCAAATCGTGTTCGCTGAATCCGCATCCGGAGCGACTCGGGAAATTTGACCATCGTTGAATTTATACAAGATAAGACCTTCGGGCGTTTCCGTCAGCAACAAGTCATTATCATCTGTTACCGACAAGGTTTTGGCGTAAGTAACGTCGTTACGGATACACTTGATAACACCGTTAAGGATTCGGCTTTCCTGGATTAGACGGGAATTTCTCGGCAGTTCGAAAACAAACGTAACAAAAAAACGGTCAAAGATTACACCTACCAGCGCAAGAATAAAAATGACCACTATCATTTCGACTAATAAATAGCCCCTGCGCATCTTATTGCTCCTCAAACGCAGACATAAGCTGAGTTCCGGTGAAATATCTCGACAGGCAAACCTTCATTTTTTTATCTTTAATTTTGCCGATAGCCGTTACGCTTACAAGCTTCAGTCCCTTCCATTGGTCGGCCCCTTCGGTTATGTCAATGTGAATATCTATGTCAGGCCACAATCGTTTTAAGTCGGTCTGGTTAATAGCCCTGCCTGTAACTGCGATACTGTCGAGAGACGCCTGCGCCGCCGATATACAGCGTTGTTTTGTAAAGTAGTAATGATTCAGCCGGCCGAAGCCGTCCAACGAGATTGCGAAAGCGACCATTATCATCGACAAAACTATCATCGCTACAATCAGCTCCGTCATTACCAGGCCGTTATATTTTGTTTTCTTATTGGTCATAATTTTTCTTGTAACATTGTATCAGGGCACAAATGAATTTGCCGTCGCGTAAATAATCGTAACAATCGGGGCGAATACAGCATAAACGATGAAACCCACCATAAGGCCCAGGCAAAGCGTCTCACAGGGGCCGAGAATGCATCTGGCCAATGTTGCCGCCCGGCTGAAGCCCCATCGATACGATGCCTCAATCGCGTCAAGTATGTCGAGCATATTGCGGTGGTTATTGACGTCGGCAAAAACCCATGCCATAGCGCTGCCCATCCCGCATTGTCTGGCGGCTTCGCTTATATCGTCGCCTCGCTCGACTCTATCGCGCCATTCTTTCAATTGAACTTTGAAACAATCATTGATATCAAGTTGCAGAGTGTTGGCAATCGACTCGTTGATTGTGCAGCCGGCGTTAAGCGATAAGCGCAGCATCCCCGCAATTCGCTGCATCGCCCGGTTCCACTCATACCACCGGACAAAAGGTATGTGCCACCTTAAAAAATCACCGATGAGCGAAGTAAAATATGGTTTTTCGGGCCGGCGGGGTCTTGTCTTGATTCGCACGTAAATCGCTCCGCCGACCGTAAATCCCAGGATGAATGCCATTCCGAGCACCCGTCCGAAGTCGTGCGTTATGAATCTGACAATTCGCATCAGCACCAAAGTTGCCCACGGCAACTGGGTTTCGCCAACCATGTCTTCCAGCACAGCTTGAAATCTCGGAATGACAAACGTCATCAAAAACAGCACAAAAATAAACATTATAAGAAGCAGTATCGGCGGATAAAACGAGGGAACGTGCCTTATCTTTTTGTTGAGCGTTACTTTTGCGACAAAGTCCTGTTCCAAAGCGGCCAGTGCCTGCGGGAGCTGCCCAATTCGTTCCCCGACTGTAATCAATGCGGTGGCATATCCCGGAAATCTCGGGTATCCGCGTTTAATTGACTCGCTGAGGGAATAACCTTCAATCAGCCATTTTTTTATATTTCTCAGTATTTTCGCCTGTCTGTTATTCTGTCCGGCGGCAGCCATTTCCATCGCCATAGGCAAGGGCAGGTTCTGGCGCACGCTCGAACTTATTGTCGATGTTACGTAAGCGGCTGTTGTTAATCCCGACATTACAGCAGCGCTAATCATCGCCCCGATAAAAAGGAAATAAAACAGAATCCCGTAGAATCCTCCAATACCAAAGAGCATAAAACCGGCGACCGCAAGCAGGCCCGAGCCGCAAATTATTGATATCCATTTCATCCAGAAGGGCCATTTTTTGAAAGCGATTATCAGCATCGTTATCAGAAAAACGGCAATTCCTCCGGCTATCAGCTCATCCCTTTCGAAAATAATACCTAAATATATCTGCGTCGCGCCAAACACAATACCCGCGGTGAATCCAATTAAAGGGCGTAAAAAGGCCAGCACTCCGCAAACAAACAATAACATTATCAATATGGCAATAACCATAATCGTCAATCCTTAGGCCTGTAAGCCGGAGATTATTTTTATCATTGGCAGAAACATCGCCAGTATGCAAAGCATAATAAAGAAACCCACGAAAATAATCATTACAGGCAGAAGCGTTGCCTGCAGCCGGGCCTGTGTGCAGCGAACCCGTTGCGCATACATATCG
>CAYLXJ010000267.1:0-3907 GCA_964387385.1 uncultured Pirellulales bacterium | reverse complement strand
CTATGTCGTAAGCGATTACATCACGGCCATCGAGAATATCGTGTCCCTGCGACGCAATGACGATGTCTTCGAGCTTGGAGCCAATCTGCGGCGACGCCCTAAGGCGGTCACGAAACGCCTTGACTTCGAGGTCGCAGTTATAAGCAGGGTCGCCGCTTACCCGCATCTTGAGCGTTTTGACGGGAACGCTCGTATCGATTTTTTTGTTGGAGCCGTCCTTTGCCGCAACTTTACGTCTCATTGACTGCTCTCTTACTTCAAGATTCGTCAGGACGACCGAATCGGGCAGATTTTCCACAAGTGCTACCAGGACCGGCGTCCACTGAATATGTTTGTGTATTGACTGGGCAACGTCGGCCAGACAGGCGTTTACATCAGCCATTTCTTTTTCGTATGACGATTTGAGCTTGATGGAATCGGCCAAACGATCCGTCTGCGATTCTAAAGCCGTGATTGTCTGTTTTCTGATGGATATGATGACCTCGTTTCGAATGTAGTATCCGGCCATAAATATCGCAATAAGCACAGGGACAGCGAACGTAGCGACGAATATCGCAATACCCTGCGGTTTTGTCTTGACCGGAAGATGCTCACCTTTTAGCAAATCAATCGTAAACATATCAAACCGACCTCATCGCAAGACCCACGGCGACCGCCATTGCCGGGCCATACATTTGAATAACGTCGAGACACTGACGCCCCACCGTGCATCGCATCGAATCGAAGGGGTTCCACAAAATTGCCTTTATCGGAAGTTGTTTGTTGAGGATATCGACGAGCCCCCTGACCATTCCGAAACCGCCGCAAACGAGTATTTGCTCGACTTGAGACGACTTTGCCTGGGCGCTGTGGTACCGCAGGGTCTCGGCTACGTCTCCGACGAGCTTCTCGCAGGCCCTTTCCATACTTTTCTGAAGGTCGCCGGCCGGCACTGTCGTCTGGATAGAGCCGTAAATTTCCTTCATAACCACTTCCGGAGAAACATTGTTCTCGCGGGCAATCTGTTCGACTATGTCTTTTCCCGCGTAAGGCACCGTCCTGATAAATGGCAGATTGTTCTCGCCCATTATCGCCAGCGTCGTGTAGGAACCGCCCACGTCGAGAATCGCCGATGTGCTGATTTGCGCGGGGTCTTTTTTGCTCTGGCTGAGGCAGTTGAGCAGCGCCAGCCCGTCCACGTCCACCATCACGCAGCTCAGTGAGGCCTTTTCAGCTAAGCGGACCTTTCGCTTTACGACCTGGTTTGTAGCAGCCACAAGATAGCCGCTGACGCCGTCCTGCGAGTCGCCGTCCGGCTGGATTTGATAATCTACGACGCCTTCATAAACGTTAAAAGGACATACCTGCGAAGCTTCGAGACGGACGGCCCCTTCGAGCTCTTCGGATTTCAAAGGCGGGAATTTGAAGTTTCTCACTGCGACTTCGGGCCCTGTAACAGAGCAAACGGCCAGTTTGGTCGTGGCCTTCGAGGAATCGAGGCATTTTTTTATCGCCTTTATGACATTGGCCTCTTTGGCCGCATTGTCTGCGTCTTCCTGCTCGACGGAGCTGACGCCCGCCGCTACGATGGTATATTCGTCCTTGTCCTTTACGAGCTGGACCATCCTCACCGATGACGAGCCGATATCAAGCCCCAGCACGTCATACTGGGGAAGCCCCAGAAGTCGTTTCCATTTTGACTGCATATTTACCTGCCAGACCTTTCTTCGGCCATTAAGCGTATCTATGCAAATGTGTATTCTATGCAACATCAAACGCTACCCCTTCATCGGTTTAATAATGGCTGCGTATAACGTGGAAATTTCAATAAATGGTCTTTTAATCCCCCGAAGCCATTGAATTTTCCGTATTCGTCCGATAATTGCACAAAGGCCCTTATAAATATAAATTTCGGGTCTTTTGATGTCTTCTTATCCGCTGGTACGAAAAACTGACTCTTTATCTTAGCCGGCATCTGCGTAAAATTAAAAACCCTCAAGCTTGTTATCGGTCGTTGTTTAATGTTTTTAATCACGGCCCAGGACAGCCGCAAAGGCCTGAATTTGAATAAATTTCCCCCTTTTGGTCTGGACAACACTTATAAAACATACAATCTAAAACCGGCTACGGCAAAAACACAACCGGATTATTGCTGATTTAAAACACCCTTTTAACTGTGACCCAATTAGTCCCCGGGCGCAAGAGTTTGAATCAGGGATTTACCGTGGATTTGTATTTTCGAATTTCGAGAGTGGTAAACAGGCGGTAAAAAATCAAACTGCCCGGCCTATGTGGCAATGTAATGCAATACTACGGCTCACTCCATCTTTTAATCGCGAATCTTACGCCGATGTCGGTTATACTTCTATCCCTCAAAGAAGCGTCGTAATGAATCTCTCCTGAGTTTTTCTGAATGTATGACTTGCCGACAATCGAGCCGTATATATCGCCGGAATTATCCAGAACGATGTCTGCCCCGGGTGCATAAAACGTCCCGACAAAATTAGTGCCGTTTTTCCACCTGGCTTCCGTGCAGCTGTCTAAGCAGTATATTCCGAGCCGCTTGGCATCCGTTGTGAGGTTATTGAATCCCGCCCCGTAGTTGCCAATCAACCTGCCGGCGAGATAAATCGTTAAAGATGCGTCATTGTCCGTATCAGACGTCCCCCCTATTTCAATACCGGCGCTATTGCCCAAAAGAATGTCGCCTGTGATAAAGAGTGTGATCGGCTCGTCTATTTTAATTACCTCGCTGTTTCCGAGGTCGATATTCCTGTATTTGCCGGAAGTATTTATTGTCACTGAGTTTTTGATGTCGCCCTGAGAAGGCATAAGAGCAAGAACAGCAGACGGAGTAATACTTGGCAGAATCGGATTAAATCTAAGCGGATAGGACTCGCCGCTTATGGTATAATTTTTGGAGCCGGTAATCACAACTTCAGGGTCGCCCGTGGCTCCGACGAGAACGTCTCCGTTGATAAACGTATCTCCTCTGAGAATTATAGAGCCCGATTTGACGCTGCCGACGCATACCTGCAGGGGCCAGTCGTCCGGCTGATTATTATACCAGCTAACGACGGTCTTGCTCTTAAACTCTATAAAATCTCTGGCAAAGACCGCAAAATCGAAAGCGCTTCGTAATTCAAGGGTGGCGTTGACGACGCGTGTCTTGTTAAGCGCGTGGCCGGTCCCCTCGACGGTATAAACACCGTCAACTTTATTCACGATGTAATCGTAAGTAGCGTCGCTTCCAAGAAGCTCTACATCAGAATCGGCCGGATATGAATCGTCAACCCAGGGCACCACTTTAAGTTTTTCATTCATTTGAAAAACGGCATCCGCTACCCCGGCGTCTGCCGCGGTTCGCGCCTTTATATCAGTCGCATTATGTATCGCAAAAACACTGCTGTGCGTGCTCAGGTCAATTATACTCAGGCCGATAATCACCAGCAGAACCACTCCCAGAATTACCAGCGGAAGGGTCGAGCCGCGTTTTTTACGAGCTTTTATTTTAATACAATTCATTTTAAATACCTCCCGCGCCTGTTCGATATCAGGACAGATTATCAATAATTATGCAGCACCGCAGAAGTAACAGTGGACATCCGCTTCGTGCCGTTATCGAGCGTGAGCAGCATCTGCAAAGAGCGCCCGGTTAACTTAAAATTGCAGGACGCAACATTGCCGCACAAATGGTTAAAGCCCAATGTCTCCCTCGGGTCGAGTTTGCCGTGCTCAAAAAAGAGATCGGTATCTCGTTGATAAAAATGGGCATAGCTGTCCGGCTCCACGGCGTTGGGGTCTGAATAATAATACACTTCAACGGATTGCCCGCTTTCGTCCAGTACCACTTCCCGGACGCTGCATTTTCTTACGATAGCGTCGAACCTGTTCCTGGCGATATAGCCCTCCGTTACCACATCCGAGT
>CAYLXJ010000266.1:0-3923 GCA_964387385.1 uncultured Pirellulales bacterium | reverse complement strand
CATAAAGGCTCTTTATGGTGGGGGAATCCTCGAACCAATGATCCAGGCAAGTTCGTATATTAACTTGGGCGAGATTCTCTTGATGTGGAAGATTTGACAATTCGTCAAATCTTCCTTCAATGAAAGCTGTCCAAGAGAATCTATTGCCTCGAACAAAACGATCTAATGTTTCAATAGCTTTCTTGATTTTTTCTTTGGCCATTCTATCGTCTTGAAATCTCTCCTTAGCATCGTTGAAATCTTTCTGCTTAGCATAGTAGCGAAGAGTTGCGGTATTTTCTATAATGGATCGGCCTGATTGGGCATAAACGACATACCATTCTCGTTCAAGACTCTCGGCAAGGACTCCATATAGCTGTTTGAATTTATCGACATAGACGGATAGCGCAAAATCGATATATCCATTGTAAAACTGTAAAAGGTTGTCAGTGGGATTGTATGAAAACATGGGTTCTGACTTTTGTGAGAGGTCATTCAATATCTTCGAAAGGTTATCCAATAATACCCAATGTGAAGAAGGAAATCTGTCTTTTAATGATTGTGATATCATAATTTTCCATTTCGATATACGAAGCGGAATTCCGGGGTCGCCATACTCATTTTCTTCATAATCCCAAAGCCGAATCTGTCCGGCCACAGTGAAACATTATATTATTGAAGGACAAAAAAAGCCAATCTTTTTTGCGGCAAATAATCCATGAAATCCGCGATTAAATAAAATGGTTCGGCGGGATTCTTTCGACAAGCTCCCCCGACAACGACTATCGAGGGCAGGCAGAGGACACAGAAAATATTGACCACGAAAAAGCACAAAAGGTCTGATCGCGGATTATTAAAAAAAATGATAACGGTAGAGCGGGGAGAGCCCTGCCAATTTATTGAATATTATCGTAAAAATATTATAATATTAATCACCTTTGCAGACGACGATAAAAAGCGAATCATTATTGGTTATTTAGCAAAGCATTTAACATTAACAATATCAGTCAATCGTAAAGGATTAAAATAGATGGCAACATATAATGAATCCGATATAAAAATACTTTTCGACGATAATCTCAAAGAATCAAAAAATCTATTGAAGACCCTTAAAGTGTTTTGCGGTAATGAACCTGAATTCAATGGATTGAAAGGTTGGGTATTTGAAAAGACGATACAATATTGCATCAGAGAAGAATTGAAGAAAAAAAATGCTACTTATGACATCGTAGAGCAATTTGGGCTAGGCGGTAAAAGAAAAGTTGACCTAAAGATTGGTAATATCACACTTGAGATTAAAACAAGTGGATTCTACGACAAGGAAAAGGACATATTGGAAAAGTACGAAGGTATCAGGACAGCAGCAAAAGCAAACGGGGCTTCGCGGTATGTCATTATGTCATTAAAGGGATCATCCACATCGCATTGGAATGAAATCAGAAAGGCAATAGGGAAAGAAAACACTTTCTGTTTATTTTTCAAAAATGAACCTCAAAAAGGTGAATGGGAAAGATTCATTGACTTGTTATGCTCCCAAAAAACCAATTAAAGAGGTTTGGCGGAGTAAACCCCACCCTAGGAAATTGGTGTGCACAGCACACCCTACGGTTTTAATGACCCGCCGTAAAACGGCGGGCTAAATATCTTAAACAACCGTGTTAATCCCTTCTTCGCTGTTGCTACGAAGGGCAGGCCGTGTCAAAAAAACTCGGTGTCCTCTGTCCCGTCGAAACGGGACTCCGCTAAGAGCTGCATGTTCTCTGCCTGCCCGGTGTAGCCCGAAGGGCGAAGTCGGGTGGCTATTTAGCCGAGTATTCGATTTTCTCAAACGGTATCTTTCCGCTGATAACATTGCAGAAGGGAATGCCGTCTTTGACGCCGACGGAGCCGAAGCCGGTGGCGGTGGCGAGGAAGGCCTTGAAGTCGCCTTTTATGGGGGGGGTGATGTATAGGATTTTTTCAAGGGCGTCGTATCTTACGCCGGAGAGGGCCTGAAGAAGGGCGTAGGAGGACATAGCGCGGGCGTACCAGTGGCCGCATTCGTATTCGTCGAAGGGGTTGCGGACTGAGCCGTCGTAGCGAGCGCGGGCGGTTCGGACGATTTGCAATCCCTCATCGATATAGCCATTCATAATCAAATGTGATGCGACCTGGTATTCGATGCCGGTCCAGACCTCATTGCTGTAGGGGAAGGGCAGTCCCGGCTCATCGCCTTTAGGCCAGGAGCAAAGGAGCAGACCGCCGTCGTTACCTAAGGCATAGCCGGGGCGCTGAGGATTAAAATGTTCGGACAGGTCTTTTTTGAAGTTGTATTTGAAGACGCTTTGCAGGTGGCTTGTGACCATATTATTATCGAGGATTCCGTCGAGGCCGGCGATTTGGGCGAGCCAGACGCCGAGGACGCCATCGGAAAGACAGCCCTTGCCATACTGATATTTCGGCCCTTCTTTTTTCAATAGCTCAATTGCCTCGGGTGAATACTCGCCGCCGAGGTTCATTACGGCGAGCGGGTTTTTGGCTTTGAGGTTTTGCCACTGGACATCCTGATAGTAAAATTCACCGTTAAACAGCTTATCGTTGACGTATTTTTGTCCTTTTTCGAAAAGTTCCTTATAAAGGGGGGTATCGTCGCCCGCGGCCCAGGCCATCGCGGAAGCGGCCTTAAGCGCGCCGAGATAGAAAGACGTGCACATCGGGTCAGGCCCCCAGAATTCAATGTCGTAAGTGTTATGGTGCGGCTCGGACAGGACGCCGTTATGGTTGGGGTCCCAGGTTTCGATGCAGTAATTCAAACTTTGCTTTGCTTTGGGCCAGAGTTTTTTCATCCAGTCGGTATCGCCGCTCGTTCGCCATTCGCGGTAAAGCTTGATAATGCCGCCTAATTGACCATCCGAAGCGGCGTGGAAACTGTGCGCAGGCGGCCGAATGGGCAAAAAACAGCGGAATGTCTGATGACCTTTTTCGTTCTGGCAGACGTTAAATTCCGTTTCGCGAAGCGTGCGTTCCAGGCCGGCGAACAGATTGGGCATGGCCTGCGCGTAGTTCCAGACGTGAGTGCAGGAACCCGCGCAGCAGCCGGAATTATCGTGGCATCCCTCCCAGGCCCAGAGCCGGCCATCGGTCTGTCGCAAAACGGTGGGGGACTTTAATATCGTAAGATTGGCAGCGACTGCCTCAATTACCTCGTCAGGCAAAGTCGTGTCGTAAAAACAATCGCTGAACTGCTTTGTCTTGTTACGCAGTTTCGCGTAATTTGTCCGCCAGTATGAGGCGACATCATCGATATTCTCGAATTTGTCCGCATACCAGGGCTGATAAGTCGGGGGCTTATGGTCTTCGCTTGCTTTGGCCGGCGCCGGGCCGGATTGAACGTTACTGATGGGGCAATACCAGCAAAGCAGGAGCGTTACGGTTTTGGATTCCGCCGGTTTAAGATTTACGGGAACAAAAATTGATGCTCCGGGACTCGGTGTGCCTGAAGTAATCGGGGGCTTTTCAATACATTGCGCCTTTTCGATATCCTTCCAGGCCATTGTCAGCGGGTCAAACCAGCCGCCTCGAAACCAGGCGCAGTTGACGTTGACGTCGGGATTGATTGTTACAGCGGCGAACGCTCCTTCTTCCCACGGTTTTGATTTTGCCTTGCGAATGAGGATGAAACCTTTTTCAGTCCTCGCAACCTGACCCGATTTATCATCCGGCACAAGAAAGTTGCGGGAGTTAAAAGAATAAACCGCCTCGACGGGTTTGTCGGTCGTATTTGTGAAGCGATATTCGAGGGCCGCAACGGGCAGCGATGAGTCATTGGGTTCAGGAGGGGTGAAAGGGCTCCAGCCGGTGATTTCAACTTTGAGGGGGATTTTCGGGTCTTCGAGAGAAACAATCGCGAAAGGAAACCTCGCCTTGAAGGTGTGACGCACACTCTTTCGGGTCTTCATATGGGT
>CAYLXJ010000265.1:0-3941 GCA_964387385.1 uncultured Pirellulales bacterium | reverse complement strand
TTCAGCGAGGACATAGGCGACGTCTGGGCTGAGCAGCAGGAAAAAGCGGTTGCTGCCCCTGAAGAAACAGTCCGGAAGACATGATTTTTTACTAAAGCAAGGCCTTTTGAAAGACGATTCAAAAATATCGATTAACAGGCCTGAAAACATAAAAGCGAGATAGGGAATATTTTAATGAAGACCTTTAAATATTGTGCGTGTGATACGGCTGGTTCCCGCAAAGACGGATTGACGCAGGCCAATTCCGCTAACGACGTTATCGCCTGGCTTCGCGAGAGAGGGTTGACGCCGGTATCGGTTCAGGAAATAGTTGAAGCGGTAAAAATGGCGCCGAAAAAGCAGCGCCGCGGACGCATTAAATCCGCCGACGTGGCGGCTCTGTGCTGGCAATTGACAACAATGGTCGAGGGCGGAATTCCCATCACCACTGCCCTGGAGACCATTTCCTCGGACATTGAGAACCTTCAGCTTCAGGAGGTACTCAGAAGCATTCTCGAAAAGATGCGAAAAGGGGAGAACTTCTCGAACGGCGTAGCGGAGTTTCCGAAGGTTTTCGACCAGTTGTCAAAAGCCATCATACTTGCCGGTGAAACCAGCGGTAATTTGCCCGGTGCGCTGAAGCGGGTTGCCGAGCATTTTGACAGTCGGGACCGTCTCGCCAAGAAGGTCAAAGGAGCTATGGCTTATCCTATCTTTGTTTTGTGCTTCATAGTGCTGATTGTTGCGGCCATAATGACGTTCATAATTCCGAGGTTCCGCTCCATTTTTGACCAGTTCGGCGGAGAACTGCCTGCCTTTACCCGCGGATTTATGGGCTTCTACGACTTCATCAAGTTCAATATCGTCTATATAGCCGGCTCGGTATTTCTGCTTATCTTTGCCGCAGCTTTCATACACAAGACGCCGAAAGGACACTACTTTTTCTCTAAAGTAGCTCTGCGCATCCCCTTAATGGGCAAAATTTTCAGCCAGGCGTTTATTTCCAGCTTCTGCAAGACAATGGCGACGCTGCTTTCGGCGGGTGTTTCCGTCCTCGAGGTATTCGACATTCTTTCTACTATGACCAAACACGACATAATAAAAGACGCGGTCATTCGCAGCAGGGAGCACATTGTTCAGGGTTCAAACGTTTCGCTGTCTCTGGCCACGGCGGGCTTTTTCCCGAATATGGTGGTCAAAATGATTCAGGTCGGCGAGGAAAGCGGCTCCTTGCCGCAGGTGCTCGAACGGACAAGCGACTATTACGAGCGCAAGGTCGATTCCACCATAAGCACGGTGCTGGGCCTGCTTGAGCCGATATTGATTGTTACGGTTGGAGGTATTGTTCTGGTAGTTATTCTGGCACTGTATCTGCCGATATTCTCGATGTCGGCGACGGTCCATTAAATTTTGAAACCAGGCCGATTTGAAACGTGACAAATCGGAAATCCCTTGTGGGATGAGTTTGAATAAAAACCGTTTTTTAGGAGAAAGCAAATGATTAACAGAAAAGGTTTCACATTGATAGAGCTGATGGTGGTCATATTCATCGTCGGCATTCTCGCTGCGGTCGCCATACCGATTATGCGTGGCCGTATTGACGCGGCCAAGTGGTCGGAAGGCAAGTCCGGCGCAGGCAGCATCAGAACCGCCGCTCGTGCGTTTATCGCCGAGAAGGGCAACACCTACAACTTTGCGCAGTATAACGGCACCCTTGATACGCAGGCCACTTACGAGGCGCTGGGTTTTGCCTCTACGGATCTTGAAGGCAGGTATTTCGTTCAGAGCGATTACGCGATAGCGTTTGTAAACAGTGCTGACCCTGCTGTTGAGCCCACATATACCATCACGGTAACGGCAGGCGGCTCAGCGGAAGCGCCTTCAACTCCGGCTTCGATAACCCTTGACGACACAGGATTATTCAGCGACTAATGCCGCTCTTTTTGGGCATAGCTGCGTTTGTTAAGTGAGTCAAGTTAAAAGGTGGGGGCCTTTCGAGGCCCCCACCTTTGATGCTTGCCCGCCTGTGGCGGGCTTGCTCGCCTCCGGCGAGTTCTTCCGGACAAAGTGAAGAATCCTTTAATTACTCGTTAAACGGTTGCGGTTGCGCGGCTCGTATCGTCAATCGTACGACGGTTGCGTATGGAATACCGATAGACGATTTACACAACCGAGACAAGCAGCGTAACCGAGAGACGTATAACGCAACCGATAAGTTCAGGGTTTTTCACTGTGTTCAGCAGAACTGAAGAAAGAAAATAAGAGGTGGGTTTATGAAATACACTAGAAAAGATAAAACAGGTTTTACGCTGATAGAATTAATGGTAGTGATTTTTATCGTCGGTATATTGTCCGCAGCGGCGATACCGATGATGAGAGGCAGAATCGATGCCTCGAAGTGGACTGAAGGCAGGGCCATCGCCGGCAGTATTCGCACGGCAGCAAGGGCTTATATAGCCGAGCAGGTCAGCGGCCACACATTTGCGGGGACTACGCTTCAGCAGCTCGGTTTTTATCCCGGTGACCTCGCAGGTAAATATTTCAAAGACGGAGATTATGATATTGAGTTCACGGACGTCGGAGGGGGAGCGCCTCCCACGTATATCATCACCGTGACTTCCGATCCCGGGGCGGTACCTGATGCGCCGACCTCGCCCGGCTCAATAGAGCTAAACCAGGACGGCGTGATTACTGAGATACCGTAAAATTGACTTGAATTAGCGAAGAGAGGAAGATTAATGTCCGGCAAAGTCAAATTGAACAGGGGCTTGCCTGGCGCAAAGCCGGCACTTACCGTCTTGTTTGTAATTGTATGTTTGGTTGCGGCGATGCCTTATATGAGGGGCAGGACCGCCAATAAAAACAAATGGGCGGAAGGTAAGGCGACGGCCGTAAGCATCCGCACGGCGGCAGATAACTACATCAGCGAAAAAGGCAAAGGATTTGACTTTTCAGGCACAACCCTAAATGACCTCGGTTTCGGAATTAATCCCAACAGCGGCGGCGGCGACCTCGACGGCAAATACTTCACTGATGACAGTTACAACATAATTTTTACTAAAAAGGGCGATTACCTGATTACGATAGATGCAACGCTGTCTAAAAGCGGCGACACGCCCGTTTCACCCCGGAAAATGACCCTCGACAAAACGGGTAAATTCAGCGCAATACCCTGATGAGGGTATTTTTTTTTGTGCTGGTTTGCTTTTGTGATTATTTGATTTATATTTTATATTAGGAAGAGTTCTAAGTTATTCAAAAACTCGGAACTGATTTCTGCAGGTGAATAATGAGCGAGATTACATCAAAAGCAATCAAAAGGAAAAAATCGAGGCGCGGGTTGACTCTCGTTGAAGTTATGGTCGCCGTGACGGTGTTATTAGTCGCGATGTTAGGCACCTCGGCCTACCATTACAGCGCCGCTTTGAACGCCCGCAGAGGCAATATATATGCCACTGCTTCAAGAACGGCCTTATTGCTCAGCGAGGGCTGGAACGGCGTTTTCGGCGCAACGAATTTTAATCCGGTAACCGCTTTCGGCGAGCAATTGACCTTCACCAACAGCGAAGGCCCGGAACAACCAGGCGGTTTTACTTTATTGGGAAAATACAGGATTGAAATTGACGACGTCGGCTATTACGCGACTTTGTCATATAAAAACATCGCTTCTGAGCTGCGGGCATTGAATATTATCATAAGCTGGGACCACAGCGCAAAGGGCGACGAAGCGTTTGGAAGCGTGAGTAAATCCTACGAGCTGACGGTCTATGTAGAAAATCCGGCATAAGGATTTCGAAAGTTGCAGCAGTCATGATTAAGAGGAGTCATAAAATGCAGCTAATCAGGTATAGTCGCAGGGGCTTTACACTAATCGAGGTTATGACGGCGACGGTACTGGTCGTTATAGTGATGTCCGGCATTGCCTTTATGTTTTATAACGGCCAGCGCGGCTGGAACGCGAT
>CAYLXJ010000264.1:0-3948 GCA_964387385.1 uncultured Pirellulales bacterium | reverse complement strand
TATATTAGATTATCACAGTATCAGGTTATCAGACGGTGGTTATCAGGATAACAGGGAATCAGGAGGCGGAAGTCGCGGCTGATTGCCCGATTACCTGATTTCCTGATTACCTGAACTGGAGCAGTGGCTGAGCGGCTTAAAGCGACGGTCTTGAAAACCGTTTTACCCTCTGGGTAACGGGGGTTCGAATCCCTCCTGCTCCGTTCTATTGGGGTTTCTAAATTACTATGGCGGTTTATCTCGGCATTACTCTGCACCGAAGCACAAGGGTTAGCGTCATAAAACGGTAAGTTTTCCGCCAAGTTATTTCCATCTGTCCCTGTTGCCTTTGCCTGCTGTGATTGTCGGCTCGGCAGTGATAAATCCGGTAAAGATTTTATCGCTTCGCTTTCCTGTCCTGCAAGGGTATGAGTATATTTGCTCATCGTCAGTTCGATTGTTGAATGTCTCATTATGCTCTGTGCTGTTTTCGGGTGAACGCCCGCAGCCGCCAATAGAGTCCCTGTGCTGTGTCTGAGGCAATGAAAGTCCGCATATCGTCCCGATTCGTCAACGTAGGCGATACCAGCGGCTTTTAAATCCACCCTAAACATCTTTACAAGCTGATTAAGCATTGGCATATCGAACACCGAAGCCCCCGGCAACTTGCCTTTGACAAATTCTTTTAACTGTGTAGCGGTATCGGGCCTCAAGGGTAGCGTATCCCGCCGCCTGTGTTTTGAGTAAGCGGCTTCGACCACCACAAAGCAATTATCAAAGTCAATTGATGATACCTTCAAGGTCTTTAATTCGTTAGCCCGCAAACCCGTCTCAATAGCTACGCGATAAAGCATAGCCCGCCCTGGCCCTGTCATACCAAACATCAACGGCTGTGCCGTCGTTGTTTCTAATAGCCGTCTGATGTCGTCAGGGGATAATGCCCGCCGGTCGTGGCGCCTGTCGATTCGGACATTCAGCCCTTTGAGGTGCTGCACGGGCGATTCGGATGCCCGCCTGTCCTGCACCATCCAGCGAGCAAATTCCTTAACCGCCTGCAAATAGAAATTGAATGTCTGCGCGGATATGCCCTTTTTGATTTTACCGTTTTCGTCCTTCGTATCCGTTTTCAATTCTGCAAGGAATCTCTGCACTTTACTTGCTGATATGTCCGTCCAGTAGAAAAACTTGCAGCCCTCGATTGTTCGCCTTGCCCTCGATACAACCAGCTTTGCGTGCTTGTCTGTGTTGCCCTTTGCGGTCAGGAATTGCTCAAAGTCGGTAAGGTGTTCAGATAAGGACTTTCCACCTGATGCCCGTTCTGCGTCCAAAATTCCTATCTCCGCAAATCTCTGGCGCAATTTCGCCGGCGTCTGTTCAAGCCAACGGGATAAATCCGGTGTCGGGGGGTCGCCGGCTGTGCGATAGGAAATCAATCTCTGTATCTGTAATCCAAATGCCTGTGTTGCCGTCTTATCGACAAAGCCGGGGAAACGACGGACCGTCCCCAGGTGGTCGCGTGTTTCAATATACCAGTTTTTTGTTTCTTTCCACTGGCCGCTTTTGCGGTCTTTGTAAATCGGTTTGAAGATTCTCATAATTACTCACCTGCCTTTTTCGTTTTCTTTTTACGCACAATCCCAAAGCCGAAGTATTTTAACAATACCTCGACGGTTTCGGCTTTGCAGCTCCCACCCTGCAATATACGGCATAAAACGGCCTCCTCAACGCCTGTTTCCCTGTGTATCTCAGCGCGTATCTTACCGCAGGACTGTATCTCTTTTCTTAAAAGTTCAATCAGCATACAACCTACTATACGCTCATTCTTGACGGTCGTCAAGGGTAATTTTATCGGTTTTTTAGATTCTTTTCGTTTTGTCATAAAAGCTCAATCCTCGGTTCTTGTCGCTGTTCATCAGCAGCATTTTGCATTTACCCCCTTGCTGGACGCTCTTTCGCCGGTGTTCGTCGATTTTACGGCCTCAAACTCACTTTCAGAGCGATTCGGGAGAAATTCTGGCGCGGGTCTAAACCTGAACAGTGAAAACGCTTTATTCGCCCCATGATTGATTTTCTCCGGATGGGGCTGATGATTCGGCTTTTCATCCCGTCTTTGCCCTATGCTGTCAGGAGTAGCGAACAGGTTTGCCGTCGTAGCGTTCGGCTTAGCCGTCGATTTCGCACGTCTGCCGACAATCTTACTTGCCATAAAATCCCGCATTGCATTGAGTACCCCTGCTCTGCGGCTATCATCATTTTGCCCGTTTAGATACATTACGTCAGTTCCCATATTTCTTCCTTGCTCATTTCGCTTGCTCCTTCTTCTGCTGCTGTCTGCGTTCGTATTCCTCCACCAGTTCAATGTATCTTTCTACCTGACCCTTGTGCGGCCTGCGGGTGTAATTGTTTCGTTCGCTCGGCGTCGTTGATATTTCGGAAATCTTTATCATTAAATCCTCACTCGATAATTGCGAATATAAGGCGTCTTTCATATTGGCATACCATTGTTTCTGGACATTCTCGGCGACGTGCCGCTCCTTCTCCGGCAGCTTTGCCAGAAAATCCGCCTCTTTTTCATCAAGGATATGCCCGTATGGGCTGTAATGTTGCTTCATTGTTCGCTCGATGGTCGAGATAGCATTAAGACGCTTTTTCTGTATTTCCTTTTCGTTCAGCTTCTCAAATTCCCTGCTTTCGGCCTCGATGATGTTTTTAAAATATCCCTTTGCATCCTCAATATCCCCAACAAGAATCTGGCGAGCAGCCATTTGGTAGGCAAGCGTGTTATCACCTGGCTTGTAGCGGACTTTGCCGTAAATCAGGTCATCGGCTACACCCTGGAGCTTGTCGAGCATATCGGGCTTTAGATAACCTTCCTTGTATTGCCAAGCCCAGTCCCGAACCTTGAAATAGTCCTTTGTGATGTTTCGCTTGTTAATAAACTTGCGGTCGATTTTATCCCAGGTCTTGATTACCTGACGCACAGGTGTTACTTCCTGTTGAATAAGTCGCGTCAATGCGGCGATAGACAGAGACGGTCTTCTGTAAACTGCGGACGCAGCGTCGCGTATATTCCGCCCTGTTGTCAACGACGGCCCTAACGCCCAATCGTAAATGCCATAGGCAAAATCCGACAATATGCCGACAACTCCGCCATCAAGTAAATCGTTCAGAACCGCTTTTCCCCAATATTTATCTTCTTTGAAAAACTGCGCTGTAATTGACCCGTCTTTCTCATAGAGGAAATCACGGACGATATTGTAAAGCTCCCCGGCTATGAGTGTCCCCGCAATAAATCCGAAAAGCCGGCGCGGGTCGCCGGTCTTAACTGTGTATTTGAAAACATCGTTCCAAATCATACCGAGCTGCTCTTTGGGCCACATCTTGAATTGTGTAATAATCTTCATAAGCGGCTGCGTCTCCCACCACAACGGCTTAGTGCTTAAAACAACCGGAAACGCCTTGTCTCTGACCGTATAATGCAGTGCCTCATTTATCAAATCGTCGGTTATCGGCTCGTCTTTTTCGAGGGCATCGAGAATCTTTGAGCCGTGTTCCTGCAAGCGATATTTCGTCGGGTCTTTAAGGGTAATACCAAGCCGGGTTGCCAAGCGTGTCCCGATTGAATCAACGCCTTTTCGCTGTTGCCAGGTGTTGATGTCTTTCAAGAGTTGGTGATAACGAACAAGGGCGATAAATGCCTGATTGCCTGTTTCGGATTCAGAGAAGGGTTTGCCCGTGATTTCCGAAATTATGTTGCCCGGCTCTAAACCCTCTGTAATAGCCCCGTGACCGAATATAGCCCCTGCCCGCATAAATTTTTCTTCGAGTTTTCGAGCTGAACCCATAAAGGCATTAGCGAACGGCGGATACTCTTTTAAGCTGGTTGCTATGACTTTGGGATTTTGACTTATGACGAGCATTTTTGCGAAGCGGTCAAACATATTCCGCAAAATGGTTATCGGCGACATT
>CAYLXJ010000263.1:0-3968 GCA_964387385.1 uncultured Pirellulales bacterium | reverse complement strand
GATAATCTACGGGCCTTACAGCGGCTGGCTGGCAAATGAGGGTGAGCAGCTTGAACTGGGCAAACCTGGCGATGTTGATGGCTTCGGTGTTCGTCAGTATATTCGCGTCGATAGGGTCAATTACAGCGACGGCTCGCACCCCGGCAACGACCCGACTGACCCCTGGCCGACACAGGCCGACGGACAGGGCAAATCCCTGACGCGGACGAGTATGACACAATACGGCAACGACCCGAACAACTGGACAGCCGCCAACCCAACCCCCGGATCATAACCACTTGGGCTCAGAGGGAATTGTTTTTCTTTTCATCAGAGCGATCTGCCGCCTCGATGAATTTATCCACTTGCGCCATACCCAACAGCACTGTAACCGCCAGAACTGTGGTTATAATCGCAAGATAATACTTTTCCGCCCCGCATGCCATCCCGATACCGGCGACAAGCCATATTGTCGCAGCCGTCGTAAGCCCATGAACGCCGCCCCGGTCCTGAATGACTGCACCTGCACCTAAGAAACCAACGCCGGTAACAATCTGCGCCGCGATTCTTGTAATCGTTTCCTGCCCCTCCGCCATTTGACGCGATATTATTGTAAATACTGCCGCACCGAGGCATATCAGGATATTTGTGCGAAGCCCGGCCGGCTTATGTTTAACCTGACGCTCTATGCCAACTACTGCTCCGCAGATAACCGCCAACAGTATCGCCGTTAAATCATTTTTCCAATCCATAGTTATCTTTCCACAAGCGTCTCATCGACTTTCATTCCAAAGTGTCTGCCGCCCTTTTCGACTCGGCTCAGCACCTTATCGCCCTGTTTGAGCGTTGTAATCGAAACCGGCCTGCCGTCCGGGGCAACAAGACGAATCGTCTCGGCGTTCTGCATAACCAAACTGAATTGAACACCTTCCGCAGCCGCCTCGACAAGCATCATCGGCCTTTTCTCAATTTTGTTCCTGCCTAAATACCCGAGCTGACATTTGCCCTTGAAATTGACAATCATCACCTCGTCGCCTGCTTTGAGGTCTGCTAAATATTTCGTATTGCCCCCTGGCCCAAGTGTATAGGCGTGCACGGCACCGGCGTTGACGCGAAAAGGTCTGGCTGCCACATAAGGATTCTCAATCGACTCCGAATGAACGAGGAAAAATCCTGATGCTGTATTGCCGATTAGCATCCCCTCACCCGGCAGCATCTGTGTGCAGGTATCTAAACAGGAGCGGTCCCCCATACCTAATTGCCTAACGCCCGTTATCGTTGCCTCGACAAGTTCAATCCGGTCGCCTATCCCCTGCAGTATCTCAGCCGTCTTTTTAATCTCGTTGACGTCGGTATTATTCAGCAAAACTCCGTCAACACCTTTTTCGAGTATCTCGACCATTAACTTCGCCTGTGAGTTGTCGGCCACCTGCACCATTATATTCTCGCCCCGCTTTGCCAGCAGGTTTTCTATCGGGATTATGGTCCAGTCCAGCATCCGCAGAACGATAATTTTGCCCGGTGCTATTCTGGCCGCCTTGTCCTCATCCTGTTTGGCCGCTATATCTACAAACACGACATCAACTCCGGGCCTGATGTCGCCGTCCTTCGCGACGGTTTTTATCCTGCCTAATTGATGCACCTTCTCGCTGGCCCCGTCCGGCACAATCACCGCCTCCGCCCCGCTTTCCAGCGCAGCCGTCACCAGCTCCTTCTCATACGGCACCACATTTACCCACAATTTTTTCATAAAACAATCCTACGTTTATTGTTCCACTCGTTTTGAATTGCGTAACATCCAGCATGTATCAAGTGCAATTTGATGTCTCCTTATGCGTTCTTCTGGCGTTCCGGCCAGATTAGCCATCAGCATCGGTATGTCAATGCCGTATTCTGCTGCTGCCTGCATCGGGTCCTTTGGCCGCCTTCGGAAGCGGATTTTGACGGTTCTGTTTTTGGCCTGCTTCATTCGAGCATTTCCATTGCGTCTTCGACACCTGCCCCTTCGTGGACCATTTTGCAAAGTGCCGCGACCATTTTCTCAGGCAACCTGTGCTGAAAAGCGTTTCTCCCGATTGATAAGCCAGTGGCGCCCGCCTTCAGAGCGTCTTCAGCCATTTTGAATATGTCCTCGTCGCTATCCATTTTAGGCCCCCCTGCAATCACCACCGGCACAGGACAGCCCCTGACGACCTCTTTAAAACTATCGACGCTTCCGGTATATGGCACTTTAACAATATCGGCGCCTAATTCCGCCCCGACGCGGGCCGCGTGCTTGACGTATGCGACGTCGTATTCGTTTTTAATCTTTGGTCCACGTGTGTACATCATTGCCACAAGCGGTATCTGCCAGAGCATACATTTTTTACTTGTAAGCCCGAGCTGGCGCAGCATCTCTTTATCGGTCTCCGCGCCGAGATTTATATGCACCGACACCGCGTCCGCTCCAAGCTGGACCGCCTCTTCAACCGTGCAGACAAGCTCTTTGGCGTTCGGGTCGGGGCTTAGCGTCGTGCCCGCCGACAAATGAATAATCAGACCCACGTCCTTGCCCCTTCCCCGATGGCCGGCGACCACTATTCCTTTGTGCATTAAAATAGCGTTGGCGCCGCCGGCAACTACCTTACCAATTGTTTCTCTCATATCTTCCAGCCCGGCTATAGGCCCCACCGTCACGCCGTGGTCCATTGGGATAATCACGGTCTTGCCGCTGTTGCGGTCGATTATTCTTTCCATCCGTATTTTCTTGCCTATCATAATTTACTTCTCCTGCCTCAATATCTTCATTGCGTCCGCCGACGAGAGTTTCTCGTGCACCATTTTACTGAATACCGACACTATCTTTATTGGGTCTTTGTGCTGAAATGCGTTTCGGCCGATAGATAATCCTGCTGCTCCTGCCTTAAGGGCGCCTTCCACCATTTCCACAATCTGTTCGTCCGTCTCCATTTTTTCCCCGCCCGCTATCACGACGGGCAAATGACATCCTTCGACAACCTCTGCAAAACTTTCCGGGCTGCCGGTATATACAACTTTGACGATATCCGCACCGAGTTCCGCCGCGACCCTCGCCGCGTGCTTGACATTATTCACGTCGTATTCGTGTTTTATCTTCGGCCCCCGCGTGTACATCATAGCCAGAAGCGGCATCTGCCACTCCATACATTTTTCGCCTACAAATCCAAGCTGCCGAAGCATCTCTTTATCGGTATCGGCCCCGAGGTTAATATGCACCGATACTCCGTCTGCGCCGATTTTCAGCGCCTCCTCAACCGTGCAGGCAAGCTCTTTGGCATTCGGGTCGGGACTCATAGATGTTCCTGCGGAAAGGTGAATAATCAGGCCGACGTCTTTGCCGCTGCCCCGATGACAAAAACGCGGAGAACCCTTGTGCATAAGCACCGCGTTGGCGCCTCCCTCGACAACCTTGCTTACGGCGTCTCGAAGGTTCACTAATCCTTTAATCGGCCCCACTGTTACACCGTGGTCCATCGGGATTATCACCGTCTTGCCGCTGTTGCGGTCAATTATCCTTTCGAGCCGTATTTTTTTGCCTATCATAACCGAATCTCCTCAAAATCCTTTATTTCGCTTAAAATCTACCCTAACCTGCCCATAACGCAAGCAAAAAATGAGATTTGTCCTGTGCCAGCCCGCTAAACATTTGACAAACCCCCTTATTTTTTGTAGGATATTCGGACAATCGTTGAGCCGGTTACGAAGGTCGCCCATAAGCCGTTGTGGGACGGCAGGACACGGGGCGGAATTCGTAATCTGCTCGCGAAACTGGAGCTGTTTTGATGGAACAGGATGTCGTTGAGCAAATAGAGCAGATTATCGGCTACAAGTTTTCAAATCCCAATCTGCTGGATGAGGCATTCATACATGCCTCGGCCGTCGATAACCGCGCAAAAAGCAACGAACGGCTGGAGTTTTTAGGTGATTCGGTTCTGTCGCTCGTTATTTGCAGGGTGATTTTCGACCGCAGC
>CAYLXJ010000262.1:0-3974 GCA_964387385.1 uncultured Pirellulales bacterium | reverse complement strand
GGACCATTATTTTCGACATTACAACCGCCGCCGGGGCTGCCAGAAGCGAGGCCGCGACGAGATGACCAGCGATAGTCGGCAAAACGTCTTTCAAGCTGAAAACATAAAGCGCAAGGACGTTCGACGCGACCGTAGCCATTCCGCAGGTCATCACTGTGCAAAGCTCGGAGCGGGTCATCCTGCCTAAGTAGGGTCTGACGGCGAGGTTGGATTCTATGCCGACGAAGATTTCGCTTGCCGCGACCAGGGATTCGGCGCCGGATATACGCATAAGTTTGGTAAAAACATATGCAAAGCCGCGAATCACCTGCTGCATAATGTTGAAATAATACAGAATCGAGATAAGAGCGGAAAAGAAAATGATTGTGGGAAAGGCCTGAAAGGCAAGAATAAAGCCCAGCGATTGCTCGCCGGCATCGCCCGTTTCGCCCGGAGCAAGGGCGAGCCGGCCGAAAACGAATTTAGCTCCTGCTGAGGCCGAATTGAGGACCTTGACCACGCCGTCATTTACCCACAAAAATACCTGCGAGCCGACCGGCGCAACGAAAATGAACATCGCTATGGCAAGCTGTAAGGCAATCCCCCAGATAATCACCCGCCAGTTCATATTTCGCCTGTCCGCCGACAACAGCCACGCGAAGCCCAGCAAAATAAATATCCCCGCGAAACTGATGAGATTGTAAATGTTCATATTCACCCGTAATAGATTTAAGCGGTGAAGGGACTACATTTTTTGAGCCACTATAATAAAATTTCTGGCCAGCCGCCGCCCGATTTTATATTTATTGAGGCCTTCAAGATATAGAGCAAAAGATTCCGGCGGGAAAAGGCGGTTTGCTGGATTCAGAAAAAAATTATAGAATCTGGTTTCAACCACCCGCAAGCCGATGTTCTGCAAATCCTCGGTTACGCTCGCACAGCGGTAAAACCGAAATAAAAAGGAGTCAGCCGCCGATTTTCTGGTTTTGAACATTATTTTGCGTAAAGGGGCGTTTATTTTCAGCAGGAAACTGGCGCGATTAGTGAATGTGATAACTGCAAAACCGCCTTTGCGTAAAACACGGTGGACTTGCCGGAAAAATTTAACAGGAGACGCCAGGCAGCCGACCAGCGAAACCGCCGTGATACCATCGACTGTCTCATCACCAAAAGGCAGGTCGTATGCGTTTGCGGGAACAAATTTCAAGTTGTCGTTGGCAGTTTCGACTAAGAACCTTTTTTTAGCAAAGTCAATCATTCGCGGGTCATGGTCGAGACCTACCACGGTCCAGCCGGTTTCGCTTAATTTCGCAGCCAAATCACCTGTCCCGCATCCTATATCGAGCCAGAGACCGCCGGGACGGCCTAAACGCGAGCTGATATCGAAAACAAGGTCAGTACCGTGTCTGAAAATAAAGGCGCTGTCGTTTTTCTTCCCTGCGCCGTAAATACCAGCCCATTGTTCCGGTTCAAAATAATCGGTCAGCTTAAAGTTACGTTCAGACATAAATAGCCGTTAAGTGCGGTGGTCGGGCTGCTGTCTTATTCGCAACAGCTTGAATCCCTTTGTCATCTCGGGACTGGCTCTTACAAGCTGAAGCACTTTCGCCTGTTCCCAAAATTCTGACGCTATGGTGATTTTTTTTCGGCGAAGCTTGTCTAAAACAGCGTTATTGAAGCATGCGTCGTTAAGCCCGCCTATATGGGGGCTGACGGCCACGACCATTTTGGCCAGTCCCGAGCCGTCGTGGGTCTCCCAGAACTGATAATCATCGGGGCCGCCGCCCGCGTCCTCGACCACCTCGCCCACCACCTCATCGAGCTGCGAGCCGAGAAGGGTCATTCCCTCACACGTCAGTTTATCGTAGCTTCGAACATTGCTGACCCGGACGTTCATTCCCAATTGTCCGAATAAGCAATTACAGGGCGCAACCGTCAAATTGCCGAAGTCCCCTATGTCGGTGTTTATTAAAATTTTGCACGCATTTTTCAACAAGGACGTAAACAGGAAACTATCGACATTGTGTCCTGAAGCGGTTTGACACGGTCTTTGTATAATCGCAAGGCGGTCCAGATAAATATGCATATCGTCAGAACAATCGCCGTTCCCGCAGGAGGCGGCTATAAGGCCTGTTTCAGAGGCCACGTAGCGGGAAAGGGCTTTTGCGCCTGCCGATTTCAGGAAATCGGCCCTTTTTTCGGTAAGCGGTTCTCCGCCTGTAAATATTACGCTGCCGCTAATGTCTATACCTTTATCAATAGCGGCCTGGACGACACGAACAGCCGAGCTTGTATAGGTTCTTAATACACAACGGCCTTTTGTTTTTCCGATTATTTCCATCCATCGGGCAACCGTAGCGGCATTTGCCATATCGACAAACTCCGGCCTGGGTGCAGGCAGGCCGGAAAGCCGGCAGGACAATAATATATTTTTTATAATCAGACGGTCGCTGCGAAGTATGCCGGCACCTTCGGTTTTTAATTGAGAAAACCATTTCTGCGGTATTCTGTGAAATTTGGCGTTCATTAGAAAATTGTGAATGCCTGAAATACAAGGCAAGACGGGCAGCCAGAACGCCAGGGGCGAGCTTAAAAGCTCTCTGGTTTCATATTGTAATAATTCGTTGGCGGCCTCTTCGGATATGAAATCCCAGTTGTATCTGACATTTGTGCCTTTAGACCGGCTTCCGCTTGTTGTGCACTGGAAACTGATCGCCTCGACAAGCGGATTATTGAAATCTGACTCACAGGTGCGTATGGTCAATCCTTTGCGGGAAATCGGGACCTTCGACTTAAATTCTTCAAGTGTTATATAGACCCCCTCGTCTTTTAGCTTTTCAAGCGTTTTTTCCAGGCCCCGGCGTTTGACACTGTCCTGGAGGTCGGCATAATCGCATCCGGCCCATAAAAGCAATCTGCGATAAGGGCTGGACTGGTTCTCATATACAGATTGTCTGACAGTATCGAGGAAATTCTTTTCCCGGTTTGCCATACGGAAACTAATGTCATTTATTGCCTGCTCGACAGTCAGCGGCTTTTTAAGGAAATTGCGCATTCTCCAGATGGTTTGTGCCGTTTGCAGGATTTCACGCGGTGTCATATTCAATCTCCGAGAATCCGGGCGGCCTTGTCGAGGAACGTTAAGTCCGTATATTTTGCGGGCAGTTTGTTTATATAGCCCAGTTTAATCATAAACTTCAGCTCGTTTTCCATCACGGCGGTATTTCGTATGGCGTTGACGTCGGGCTGATTTACTTTAAGGGCTTCAGCGATAAATCCGGCATTAATACCTATGTACCGGCAGGCGATGTCCGCCGATTCAATGGGATTTTTTCCGACAAAAACCGCACCGCGGACAAATGCGTTAACAACCTTTTGCGTTAAACTGGGATGGGCCGTTTTTAACTGCACCGTTGAGGCCAGAGAACATCCAGGAGCTCCTTTCCATATATCACCCGTTCTTGCAACAACTTCCGCGATACCCATTTGCTGAAGCATCGTTGCGTATGGCTCAACCATCGAAGCTGCATCCGCTCCCCGGCCAAAAAGAGATATAATGGCTCCGTCTCCTGAAGGCATTCTTAAAAGCTCCGGATTCTTCCACCCAAGCCGCTGCATCAAACCCATAGCCGTCAGGTCTTTTACCCCGCCTCGCAGCGGAACGGCAAAGCGTTTAACTTCCGAGGGCTTTATACCCTTTCGAATGACAATAGCTGCCTCTTCAAAGCCCGAGCCGCAAAGCAATACAAGCGGTTTGCCTTTGCCTTTCGCAGCAGCCACCCTCGTCCAGGGGATGACTGCAAAATGGCTTTCACCGCTTATAAGTTTAACTGGGACCATCCAGGCAGTCGGCTCAATGGTTAAATTTACAACAAGACCTTCTTCCTTAAAAAAGCCCTTTTCGTATGCCACATACGCCGGCATCTGACAAATACCTCTTAATAAGGAGATTTGAATCTTATTCATAAAACAATGTTTTTCCTTCAAAGCAAACG
>CAYLXJ010000261.1:0-3997 GCA_964387385.1 uncultured Pirellulales bacterium | reverse complement strand
GACGCCGACAAAAGACTGTATATTTGCCCTAAAGAGCTATGCGCAAATTTTTTTGCACCTAGCAAGCAATGCCAGCCACGGTATTTTAAAAAAACGCTCACCAGGTTAGCGGAGATCAAGAAATCATTTCTTAACAGAGAAAAAAATCCATATTTCTTAAGGTGAACGACCTCCAGGTCCTTTAAAAACGAAATTTTTTTTCCGTTGAGAACGAGGTTTTGCCCGAAAGCCGTATCCTCAGTGAGCGCGAACTCCTGGTCATACAATTCTGCGAGAGGCCGACGAAACGCAAAAATTGAGCCATATAAAAAATGCACCGAGGACGGCAACAAAGAAAACCTGTAATACATATACAGGTTTTTATATTGGCTAAAGAAGTCCCTGTTAGGATGCACCGTGGAAAGAATGCCGGTTATTGCGTCGATATCCTGATGCTCCGATAGATACGTTACCACTCTAACTAACGTATCAGGAAAGATAATAACATCAGAATCGATATTAACAATAATCGGGGCAATCGATTCGCGAAAGGCGGCGATACGGGCTTGATTCCGGCCAGAACCGGACGAAAGCTCTAAGACGCGATCCGCATATTTTTTGGCGACAACAACCGTCGAATCACTGCTTGCACAATCGGCAACAATAAGCTCATATTCAGAAAGAGACGATGCCCGCACCGCCGCAAGGCATTGCTCAAGAGTCTTTTCGCTGTTAAATGTGGGGACGATTATCGACAATACAAACATTACATTTTAATCGTTTACTACTGACAACATAACAGGGTCCCTGGAGGCAGCACCGTTTACGCTTTAACGATATCATCGGCGCTCCCGATACAATGTTTACAAAAAAAACGGACTATTTCATATATACCATAAGCGATCAAAAACTGGGAAGCTGCGATAGTCGGCAGATAATAACGAGACCAATTTATGGTCACAAAAATCAGAATGAACAGATAGTTAGCGAAAAAAAACAAAAGTGGAATCACGCGGAGGTCAAAGACACGTGTACGGACAGAACAAAAAAGTTTTACCATCGAATATACAATACCGACAAATAAAAATATTGTCGCATAAGGGAAAACCCCCCACTGGGACAAAAGGGCACTGAGTATGAAAGGCAACCTATTCGATCCTATAGCCACAGGCAACGACCCGTGCGCCACATTAACATTATGCCAGTTTCTTACCAATAACGGAAATTTAAGCGGGCGATACGTATCCCACAGGTACGGATCAAAAAAATACACTATCATAAGCGCGCTCAAGGAAAAAAATAGCATAAAAAACAGTAAACCTTTAAATCTGACGGAACCAAGCGCATAGAGATAGCAGAGTAAAAAGAAGAAAAATAACCCGATAACCCCAAGCCCTATCAATTTAACCGACCCGGCAAGTCCCGCCATCACCCCGCACAGAGCGCTCAGCAAAAACAGCGATTTCTTGCGAGCAGACCCCACAAACAAAACAACCAGAAGGCTGCAACAGAGCAGGAAGAACGCATAATGCATATCAGTCATAGCGTGCGTAGCGCATTCGATAAAAACTTTATTGATCATAAGGAAAACCGCGGTCAAAACCCCAACCCATATACCACCGGTATGATATCCTACGAAAAACGCCACGATGCAGGACAAAATACCGAAAACAACAACGCTACGGCGGGCAGTCAACAGTATACCCTGAGGCGGAACAAAACCATTACGCTTATTCTCTTTGTAAGAATCATCATAATGATACCGACACGTATAAAACCTTTCCCCATAACGCAAGCTGTAATACTGCAGCGGGAGACCGAGCAAGATTTGCCCGAGATGAAGATATAGCTTGCTGCCGAAAGCGCCTAAATGATTTGCTTCCCATCGCTGAAAGTCAAAATCTCCCTTAAGAAGAAGATCAGTATAGTAATACGCTGAAGCGACATGCCTTGTCTCATCCCCTTCAAACTTAGCTTTTCTAACATTGCTGAATAAAATCAAGCCGGCAGCCGCGGCGACAGCGCATACCGTGACTAACAAAAATAATAGACGATATTTTTTTATCTGCACCCGGCAACAACATTGTTCTCCATAGAGATCCGGACACAGGGCATGCTCCAGCGAACACAGGACCAGGTTAATGCCGTTCTCGTAAAAATTTACCGATCTCGTACAACCCGACAGCAGCCACCAGCGTGCCCGCTGCATTCCCGGCAATGGTCCTTCCCTGGTTTATAATCATAAAAACTGAAATAAAAAAATAATGCGGGATCCTCCGCACGATCGTTTTTGTCAACGTCACCCCTTCGGCATGCTCTTGATAAAAGCGTCGGCCTCTGCAATAGAAACATTCATCCGCTGGATCAACTGCTCGATCTGAGATTGTATATTCGCCGTTTCTCCTTTCAGGGAGCCGATCGCGGCGGCATTAAGATTATGCTTTAGGTACAATACGTGGTCATTGAGCTGTACCAGCACCGACTTCATAGAGCCCTCCGACGCGCGCACGGACTTTGCCAACTGCGCATAGCGGGTCTTCGTCTCTGTAAGCTGACGCTTACTGTCGGCGGCAAATGCCGGGTTACTATACTGTTTTATTTCCTTCCCCCACTCAGAAAACATAGCACCGGCGATATTTTCCATATTCTCGATGCGTGCATGCACTATGCCCGCCTGAGACCTGGCATCTTCGCAGGACGCCTTGAATCTGTCATACATATCCTCAAGTTTTCCTCCGTTAAAACCATACAGGCCTTTCAGCTGTGTCAATGCGTCCTTAAACTCCTTCTGCGCCTTTTCCTGGTCATCACGCACCGATTCGACTGATTTTGTCAGGAGCTGCCGCTTTTCAAAACCGAACACTTTTTCCATCGTCATATTATGCAGGGTCTGACAACTTAAAAGAAACATTCCCAGAAAAATCATAAGACATAGGTTTTTTCGATCCATACATCAGCTCCTTTCGTTTTCTTGACCCTACCAAACGCAACAATCGGATACGTAAAGTTAAAAATTTTATCGATACCGACTGCCTTACGCATTCTGCTGCAAACAAGATAGTCCGCAATACAGCAAAAGGTCAAGGGCACAAGGTCACGCGCATTCACAGAAAAAACTTCTTATGTATCATCACGAACATCGTGTGGAATAAATTAAGCTTCGGACAATAAAGAATCCTGATTAATGCAATGCGGACAAGGCAGACGCGGCCGCTCTTGCAGGAGATGAAAATCAAAGGCCAGTTCAGGCATCAATTAACAATACTTTGGGCTACTCCGGCATTGGCCTTAGTATCAAGGAACTCCAATGATCATTGCGGCATACCAAAGATGCTATCGGTAGCGCCCGGACGACCAACTATCAAAATACTACCCACAGAGCAAAATGCGCTTAGACCCTCTTATCTTTTACCCTTAATCTTCATGCAATCGATCGCTCACATCGATAACATCCTGGTGTGCGTCGTCGATCGCTGCGGAACGGATAGCGGAACTCTCCAGCAAATCAAAACGCTTAAGATCGACCTTCTTCAAGGCGGAATTGTCGTACGTCTTATAGTACAGGACCAGATTGGTCAGATCCTTGATCACCACCCATTGCGCATACCCTTCAAGCATTACAAAAGGAGCCGGATTCTCCTTGATCACTCCCTTGGGGATATCCACGACATTTAAGATGTGCTGGGCCAAAACGACCGCCTGTTCGGCGTTCTCCGGCTGCAGGGCGGCATCAAGACACAGTGCCAGCCGGACAAAACGAGACGGGGGCGTCCAATCTCCGGGTAAACCGAGCATCCCGCTGCCGACGCCGGTAGGCTCTATCGCCACTCCATACAGTGTTTTTGCTTTTTTATCATGCGCGTCCAGGTTAATGTAATTGCGCAAATTGGTCATCTGCCAGGCGAAATCGGGACGATTGGTCATAACGCCAAGCGGATTATCGTAGACCTTGACCTGTCCGTCGATAAACTCGATCACCAGGCTCCTCCCCGTAGCGTCATGCAACGCAATATGTAAG
>CAYLXJ010000260.1:0-4024 GCA_964387385.1 uncultured Pirellulales bacterium | reverse complement strand
TGGTAAATCTCCAGACAAGGCCGCGAGTAATTATCGGGCCGTTGGGGTCGAGCGCCTCGATGCGCCAGTAATAAGTGGTATTGACATCGAGCGGCGGCGGATTAAAGGAAGTTGTCGGAGCAGGAACGTTGGCCTGAAAAACACTCAGGTCGTTGGGAGTGGCTATAAAAACGGCGCTCTGGTCTGTTCCCAAATAAACATTGTAGCTTGCCGCGGCGGAAATGGTGTTCCATTCGAGAAGCAGGGTTGGCTCTTCGTTGACATCGACGATTTCGCCGTTGAAAGGTCTTGGACCCGAAAAGGTAAAATTGTTAAAGTCAACGTTAATCCTGTTGAATGCGTCATTAAGGAAAACGTGAAACCAGGTTGAGCCGGTCCAATAAAAATCAAGAGGAGGATTGGCACCGACTCTCAGGCGAAACTCATTCAAGCCGGGCGGAAGGTCCTCTGGATACGGCTTGTAAAGCTCTATTGCGTAAGAACGTTCGATAGTGTTGGGGTCTTCGTTATTGGGGTCCGGCTGATAAAAGTTCTGAGCAAATTCCGAGATGTAAACACAGGGCTGCTCGAAGCCAAGATAAGGTTCATTTCCATCATTAACAACAGTGACTTCATTGTCGGCATCCACGTAATCGATGAGATTGGCGGCGATTTGCGCGACTGTGCCGTTTGAGATATTAGGGTCAACTGCCTTGCGGACAGTGTTATAAACACGAGCAGTGTCTGCGGCTGTTGAAGTATTGATATTGAACATCCTGTTACCGTCGGGAGCGATTATCCTGTCGAAATTATGAGTCGTCGCTACATGCCGGTAAGTGTAATTGGGGTCGGAGAAACCTAAATTATAATAGGCGTGTGTAATCCAGTTTCGGGGCACGTTGGATGGACGATCGTCATTAGAGAAAGGCGTCCAGAGAACCTTCACGTTTGCGTCGGCCGAATCAAACTGGCTGCTCCATGATTCCATCCTCGTGAGTATATTTCTCTGGTCAATCAGGAAACGATAACGCATTTCAAGCTCATCAGAGACATCGAATGGAGTATATGCCCCGGCCGGCTGGTCATACCGCCAAATAACGTCGCGTTCATAAGCCAAGAGGTTATCGGGGACAAGCGGCGATCTGGCAGTTTTCAGGATATTCTCGTTGGCTGCGGAATAGAAACCAAAGCCGGGTCTCCAGGAAAGGCCCATAAGGTTAATCTGCATCTGGCTTGAGCCATCGGAAGTACAGGGGTCGAACTTGAAGCCCGTGTTGACGTTGAGCATACCGCCGTTATCGATAACCCTAACGGCCGCATAAATGGGCTTGCCTTTGCCGGAGTTTTTTGCCGGAATCTGGACCCACAAGGAATCAGGCGCTCCATCGCCGTCGGCATCGGCCCGAAATTCAATCGCGGAGGTGCTGTTGCCGGCAGCGTCGCTATGGTCGTAAATTGCTTCGTCCGAATTAATTTGCATATTAAACGCCCGATTGCCGAATTGATTGTATAAATCCGTGATATGAAGCCACACACTTGAAGCGGTCGGCTCAAGCGAAGCAAGCCAGGCGTTACAAGCGTCAGGATAATCGTAATATTCCTGCCCGGGCATACCCGGAACGTCGGCTGTAAGCTCTTCAGAAATTTTCGCGATGATAGAATCGACGGCCAGATTGAGGTCCTTGTTGTCGGCTATGGCCGAGGTGGCGACCGAATCGACGCGAGACGAAAGCAGGAACACAACACCCACAATCGCCAGAAGCGTCGTCAGCACCACCGCTAAGATTATCGCCGAACCACCATTTCGGATTTCGGATTTCGGATTTCGGATTTTATTCGACACTATCATATTAATCACCGAGATAAACTATATGAGTAAACGTCTGGCCGTTTTTGAAAACGCCTTTCGAATCGTAAAGCGTAAAAGTAAACCTTATTGCCTTCGGCCAAAGTTCCTGTAATGTCGATGGTATCCACGTTGCACTGTAGAGAAACGGCGAGAAGGTCTCGACGGGGTCAGTCGGGTCTGCATAGCGTGCATCCGGAGGGATAAATGTATCCCCGACACTGCGCGGCATTTCAAGGCCAAACCAGGCAATCGCGCCATTGGGGTCTTTAGTGTTGTCCGTCCAGTCAATTTTCAATTGACCTGCGTTTTCATAAAGCAGACGCCTTATTGTGGGCGGGTTGTTTGCAACATCTATATCCGGAATCACAGCCACGTCGGCAAAAACCAAAGCTGGATTCGCTTTTATCCAGGCATAGCTTATATCGTTAAAATCGGGACCAACATAACCGGGCGTCAATAACTGCGCGTCTCGTAAAAACCGCCATCGGTTAACAGGGATAGCAGCATCAATGAGCGTTAAATTATCGTGAGTAAAATAGATTCGTGCAATGTTGCTTCTTCTGTCAGGGTCAACCCAGGACTGAAATTCGCCCGTGGTGAAAAAATAAATCCTGTCTGCCCTGAAATTATCCGCTACTGCGCCAAAGTATTCCGATCGATTGATAATCGCGGAACGTATTAACAAAAAGCCGTCTTTTTGGAGACCTTTGAAATCGCTGTCCAACTGTTCGGTTATGACGCGGAGTTTGCGCATAATCTCGGATTGGGCCATTGCGGTGCGGAATGAGCCGATGCTTTCCTTGAAAATCACGCCAGAAAACACGAGGACTATCGACAATAATCCGATAGCGACGACAAGCTCAACGAGGGTGAAGGCCCGTCGCTCGCCTGCCCTCGAATGTCGTAATCGGGGGTCGTTCGTCGCTCGTTGTTCGTATCTCGTATTTCGCAGTTTGTAATTCATAAGCAATTCTAAAAACGCATCACTTTCTGATAAACGGCGATACAGGGGTATCGGCCGCCACCAGTACCCGTCGGCTGCGGAACGACCCAGACAGCATTTCCGCCGCCCTGCCAGGGTTTGTCCAATCGAATGGTCGTGTCGTTCGGCGGTTTATAACGCTCAAGGACGCGATATATCTGGCCTGTAGCGTCGTCAACGATTGTGTAGCCGTCGTTAATACGGGTTTTAGTACCCGTTATCATTATTTCGTAATTACCGGTAACACCTGAAATCCCTACTGATAAGGCACGGGGCCTGATTGAATCGGGGTCAGGTAAGGGAGCATTGTACATTGTCGCTGTTCCGACTTTTCTGCTGACAAAAACAGTAACCTGGACGTCATTAGCTCCGAGCCGTCGGCAAACAGCAGACCACCAGTATTTCTGCGATGAGTCGGCGGTATTTGAAGGATAGCCGAACTCGTATTCAGGGGGCCTAATCGCAGCTACAAATTCAAAAGGTTGCGTCTGAAAACCTAATGCAATCCAGTTTGCGTCCGAAGAAGGCAACAGACCATACAATTTAATTTTTGCAAAGGCCTCGTCCGCGACATTGACGGCGATTGTCCGCTCGGATGCAACCGTCGTAAAATAAATACTGACAGGAAACACCCCCGCTATAAACAGCATCCCCACCGCCAGAGTCCCGACGGCCAATAAAACCTCCGTCAACGAGAAGCCGCTTCTCCATTCATGATTTATTATTTTCGATTTATGACTTTTAAGCATCATTCCGTCTTCTGTAATGTGTCTTCTGTCCGCCGGTTATTGTTCGATAATCGTTCCTGTGTATGGATTCATATAAATTGGTTTTAGTGATAGATTCTGCAAATAGCCGGTCCAGGGATTGCCATTATTGCGGGCTTGTTTCAATTTCTTGGTTTCATAAACAATAAAATAATTCCTGCTCGGCTCCTCAGCTAATCCATCCGCGGGATAGTCGTCCTGAACAAACATACCAATAGGATTCATAGGATTAGTAATTCTGCTCAACGTATTAAATATATCATCCTGACTCTTGCCCCAGGGATTTGAAGATTCGGTGCCGGTAGTTTCGCCGTCTCTGTTTCTTGCGCGAACTCTGTGAGTAACGAGCTTGCCGGACGGCGAAAATATTATCGAAAAGGTCGTAATATCCCGAAGAATATTTGAGTTGGCAAATTCAGCATCCGTATCTGCAATCCCATCACCTAA
>CAYLXJ010000259.1:0-4040 GCA_964387385.1 uncultured Pirellulales bacterium | reverse complement strand
TATGAGCACGCCTGAGATAATCGTCAAGATTAAAAAATGGCAATGTAACCACGCTGTCATAACGGGCGGCGAGCCGATGATAAGTGAGCAATTGACTCAATTATGCGCTGAGTTGAAAAAGCTCAATAAACACATAACTATCGAAACCGCAGGAATCAAATTCATACCTGAAATCCCCTGCGACCTTATGAGCGTCAGCCCGAAAATCCTGTCGAATATCGAACCTGTAAAACAGCTAATCGGGGGATACTCGTATCAGCTTAAGTTCGTAGTGGATACCTCCCAGGACATCTCTGAAATCCAGAAATTCATCGCCGGCCTGGAAAACGTAGACCCGGCCAGGATTATGCTTATGCCGCAGGCGAAAACCCGTGAGGAGCTGATTGCCAAATCGCCGATGGTGGCCGAATTGTGCAAACAAACCGGCTACACCTTCTGCAATCGCCTGCAATTACTCCTCTACAATGGCCAACGAGGCAAATAATCCCCAAAAAACCCAATTCCGTTTGACTTTCTATCATAAATCATAAATAATAAATAAAAAATGGTATCGCCCGGGTGGCGGAATTGGCATACGCGCTAGCTTGAGGTGCTAGTGGGAATATCCCATGCAGGTTCGACTCCTGTCCCGGGCATTTTTTATTTATTCGATGCAACGGCATCAATACTGGGGGCGTAACTGATGGGGTCAAGGAGGCCTGCGTCGTGGAAGCCCTTGAGGCGGATTCGGCAGGAATCGCATCGGCCGCAGGAGCGGCCGGCCTTGTCGGGGTCGTAGCAGCTATGGGTCAGCGAGTAATCGACCCCGAGTTTCATACCCGCGAGGATTGTCTGGCCTTTGGTCATATTGATTATGGGTGTATGGAATTTCAATCGGCCTTTCTGCTGCGTGCCTGCGACGGTGGCGAGGTTGGCGAGGTTTTCGAATGCCTGCACGTATTCGTGTCTGCAATCGGGGTATCCGCTGAAATCGGTTGCGTTGAAGCCGGTGAATATGTCGAATGCGCCGAGGACTTCCGCCCAGGCCAGAGCATAGCTGAGGAATATGGTATTGCGGGCAGGTACGTATGTGGGGGGGATTGATTCCAAATTGCCGAGGTCGGCCCTGTCTTTTGGGACATCGATGGTCAGGTCCGTAAGGGCGGAGCCGCCGATACCTCCCATATCGATCGGGATGATTTTGTGCTCGACGACGTCCATCGACCTTGCGATTTGTTTTGCCGCTTCGATTTCCTGCTTATGCCGCTGGCCGTATCTGAAGGTCATCGCGTATAGTTCGAAATTCTGTTCCCTGGCGATAGCGAGAGTAGTGGCGGAATCGAGCCCTCCGCTTAACAATATGATTGCTTTATCTTTTTGCTTTGGCATACAAGTTCCTTTTACGCTAATGCCTTGATAATCTTGAGAGGGCGTGGTTTATATAGTATAATAAATCATTAAGAATTTGCGAAAGATAAATTAATGAGAGATAAGCCGAAGCTGGAGCTGTTTGAAAATCCTAATCCGAAGAGGGATTATTGTATTACGATAAGATGCCCGGAGTTTACAAGCGTTTGCCCGCGGACAGGGCAGCCGGATTTCGGGGAGGTAATTATCGAGTATCGTCCGGAAAAATTGTGCATTGAGCTGAAATCGCTGAAGTTTTATATGCAGAGTTTCCGCAGCAGGGGCATATTTTATGAGGCGTTGACCAACGAGATACTGGATGATTTAAGCGGGGCGAGTCGGCCGAGGTGGATGAAGGTTACGTCTAAATTCACGCCCAGAGGCGGAATCACGACGGAAGTAACGGCAGAATACGCAGCAGAGAAAAGAAAAAAGAGGTGAGGAAATGAGCATAACATTTCATTGTGAGCATTGCGGCAAGAAGATAGAGGCGCCTGACAACGCGGGGGGCAAATATGGGAAGTGTCCGGGGTGCAAGAGCAAGGTATTTGTGCCGATGAAGCAGGCAGAAGAGGAAGAAGAGCTTCGGCTTGCGCCGCTGGACAGCGACGAAGAGCGTAGGAAAAGAGAACTGATGGCGGAGACAATCCGGCTTCAGGAGGAGATAATGAGCGAGACAGTTGCGCCGGAGGAAGGCGCGGCGCCGAAAAAAGAGGCGGCGGGCGCGGGGCCGGCCAAACTCAGCGAGGCGGAGCTGACGGTGAATATAATTATGTATCTGCGTCAGATGGCAGACGGCGAACTCGAACAGGCCGAGCAGACGGCACTGACGATAGTGCCGAGCGCAAACAGGGCGACGAAGATTCTTGAAAATATCGCCCTTAGCCAGGTACCCGAGCCGGAGCTTGAGGATATTCCGCAGCAGGTCTTGTCAGGTCTGATAAAAGGGCTGCTGACGCGGATACAACGGCGTTGAGAAGAACCGCTGGGGGATAAGTAGGCGGATTAACACATATCACGCGTTTGGTCACAGGGGGGTTATTCCCTATACTTTAATAGGAGAGGGAGCAGTCCTGTTCCGCCTTTGGTTTTAGCCGGGGCGGACAAGTTTTACCGGGGCACACCCGGAAAGGGACCTGTATGGGAAGAGGACCAGTTCTTGTTCACGTCACGCACGAGGCAGCGTCGAAGGTGGGCGGTATCGGCGCGGTCTTGAGCGGTCTGTTTACAAGCAGGGCATATCTCGACGCAGTCGAGCGTTCAATCGTAATAGGGCCGATGTTCACCAGCGAAGGTTCGGTTCTGGACCGGCTGGGTGAAGGCGGCGAGGTTTTGTATTCAACGCTCGACGGCCTGGTCAACACGGGCTATGCTTCGGCGTTTCGTAAAATCGAGAGCTACTACAACGTCGGCATCGTTTACGGCAGACGGACGTTTGTCGATAGTCACACGCAGATAAAAAGCTCGCCGGAGGTTGTCCTTGTCGATGTCAGGCAGATGGACGCCGGCCCTGTCAACGAATTAAAGGGGCAATTGTTCGAAAAATTCGGAATCCGCAGCGACCTGTATGAGGGCCTCTGGGAATATGAGCAGTATGTCCGGCTTGCACCTGCGGCGATGGCCATATTGAAGGCGATTGGCGCAGCGACGAATAATACAGTCGTGATTTCGCACGAGTATATGGGTATGCCGACCGCGCTTGCGGCCAAAATCGAGCCGCACTGCGAATATAAGACGGCTTTCTACGCGCACGAGGTGGCGACGATGCGCAGAATCGTCGAATACTATCCCGGGCACGATACGATGTTTTATAACGTTATGCGCAGGGCGCGCGGGCAGAAACTTTACGTCGAAGACGTTTTTGGCGACCAGAGCCAGTATTTCAAGCACCCGCTTGTAGAGGCGTCGAAACATTGCGACGTGATTCTGGCGGTAGGGAAACTTGTGGCTGATGAATTGAAGTTTCTCGCGCCGGAATTCGATTCGGAAAAGACGACCGTTGTCTATAACGGCATACCGGCTTACAAAATAACGCTCGAGGAGAAGCTCGCCTCGAAGCAGAAACTGCAGCAGTATTGTTTTAATCTTCTCGGCTACAGGCCCGACCTGATTTTCACGCACGTTACGCGGCTTGTCCGAAGCAAGGGGCTTTGGCGCGATTTAAGGATTCTGGAGCACCTCGACTGGGCGTTTGTTCGAGAGGGCAGGACGGCGGTGATGTTTCTGCTTTCAACGGAGGTCTCTACTCGTAGAAGCAGCGATATTTTCGAGATGGAGGCAAAATACAACTGGCCCGTCGCGCACAGGGAGGGCTGGCCCGATTTGTCGGGGGGCGAGGCGGCGTTCTATACGGCGATACAGGAATTCAATGCTAAAAGCAAAAATATCAAGGTCGTTTTCATAAACCAGTTCGGCTTTTGCAGGAAGTTATGCGGCAATAAGATGCCGGAGAATATGGAGTTTTTCGATATTCGCAAGGGCAGCGACGTCGAGTTCGGCCAGAGCATTTATGAGCCGTTCGGCATCGCGCAGCTTGAGCCGCTGACTTTCGGCGGCCTGTGCGTTTTCAGCAGCGTATGCGGCTGCAACGGTTTCGCAGGCGACGCGATGGCCTCGGTGGCACGGGCTTCCAGCCCGTGCGAGCACGGCCAGGA
>CAYLXJ010000258.1:0-4042 GCA_964387385.1 uncultured Pirellulales bacterium | reverse complement strand
TGTTCCATTTTGATTTCGTTTCTTTCGCCATTTTTTTACCACTAAGACACTAAGTTTTCTTTGTGTCTTTGTGGTTAAGATTTTATCAGAAAAGGGCTTGATTTTCCAGAGCTAATTATCTGGCTGCCTTGCGAAGGGTGTTTATGGCCGCAATACGGTCTTCTTTCGAGAAAATCGCGTTGCCCGCGACGAGCGTATCGGCGCCATAGCCCACTACTATAGGTGTGGTTTTCACGTCGATTCCTCCGTCAACCTCAACGCGTATATTTGGGCCGACGATTTGACGAACTGTTTTGATTTTTTTCGCAGCTGACGTGATAAATTTCTGCCCCCCGAAGCCGGGATGCACCGTCATAACCAGGACCATATCGCAAAGGCGTGCGAATTTTTCAATTGTCTTGACCGGCGTTTCAGGATTCAGGCACAGGCCCGCCGAGACATCCATATCATGCAGCATTTTTATCAAGTCGGCCGGTTTTTTCTCGACTTCGATGTGAAAAGTAATGTGGTTTGCGCCCGCCTCGGCAAAAATGGGGGCGTATTTTCGCGGGTCTGTTATCATAAGGTGGCAGTCGAAAAAAAGCTTGCTGTGCATACGCAGTTTGGCTACTACCGGCGGGCCGATTGTGATATTGGGAACAAAGTGGCCGTCCATAACGTCCAGATGCACCATTTTCACCCCGGCCTCTTCAACGACCGCAAGCTCGTCGGCCAGTCGCGCAAAATCCGCGCTCAGTACCGACGGATTAACCTCAATTGTCCCCGCCTTCGGCAATCTCATTTTTCACCAAGTAAATCTTTAAGAATGTTCCATATCCTCATATCTTGTGCTTCATCGCACAACATAATCGCCCAATCTTTTAAATACCGAGTGTCGAGCTTTCCTTTATGCCGCAGGGCGATATTCTTCGCGTCTAACAGGTCCTTATCCCTGCCGGGAATTATCTTCAGCAGAATCATATCCTCAGGCGTTGGGAAAAACGCCTTTACGCCGTAAAGAGAACGCTTTTGGGACCTTTCACACGCTTTTTCTTCCAGTTCCGTTGTGGCGATTAAAAGATCTATGTAAAAATTTTTGTAAGTTATCCGGAAAATGCCCGTTTGAAGGGCTGATTTAAGGTCATTTCCCCTGGGAATCTTAAAGCCGGCGTTTTTCAATTTGCCTAAAAATACGGGAACTTCGGCGCTGTTTATAATTATATCTATATCAATATCTCCGGTTGCTCTCGCTTCGCCAATCGTTCCTGCCGCAATACCCCCGATAATGATATATTTATATTTTCCCTTATTAAGGAACGTCACAACCTTTTTATAGGCGTCTTCCAGCAGAATCATCGTTTTTTTCGCTTCCTATGCAGAGATTCTTTCAAACTAACCGGCTTGTCCTTTGAAAAATTATTCCGCCATTCCAATATGAGTTTGGATGAGAGCATTTGCTCCTCAAGCTGTATCGCCTTCTTCCAAGTCAGCCCCTGCAGCCGGCGTATCCGTTCACGCTCTACTTGGGCAAATCTGCTTTGGTTCAGCAGGCCCCAGTTATCTTTGGCTTTTTTCATTGCTTATTTCCAAATTTGAGCAACGCTCATAAATGTTTGAACATTGTTTTTGTAAAGATTGAGCTTCCTCATGTTTACCTGTTTTTTCAAGTGCGCTTGAAATTTGATCTGACGCATCACAAATATCCTTAAGAGTAGATATTTCAAGTTTAGAAGCACTTTCTGCCTCTCTAATTGCAATTGAAATAAATTCTCTGGCATCGTCTAATTTGCCATACGATAGGCCTTCCATAGCTGTTTTAATGTTGATTTTAATATAACTCTTTTTTGGAAAGACCACAGCAATAATTATCATTCCGACGACTGTAACCAAAATCGCAATAATTCCCCATGGTATAAAACCGAAGAACCAAGTGACTAATATGCTTGGGATGCTCTCAATTATAAACAAAGAATGTTTCATGGGAACTGGCCCTTTATAAATATCTTTGCTAATACTGCACCCATAATAATCCCGATTGGAAATACGAGCAATCCTGCGACCCACCCTGACAATATAAAAGTAAGAATTAGCGCAATGATACCAATTATCCCAAAGAAATTTCTCAATGGAGTTCCTGATCCAAACTTTTTTACCATGAGCATACGTAGAAATGTCGATAAGCCGAAAATGCCGGTCAAAAGGACCCCCCAGCCATTCCAAACCCAGAATATTTCTTCATGCATTTTCTGTTCCCTTCCACTATGGATAATGAATTAAACCACAGCGTTGCGATAGCTAGGCATAAAGAAACGCTTGATTCAAACCACCAAATGCGTCTATTTTTCGTCTAATATTTCGAGACAGACGAATTTTTTACCTTCGAGAAATTCCAGCGATGCGCCGCCGCCCGTCGAAATATGGGTGACCTTTTTATCAAGGCCTAATTTTTTAAGGGCACTTGCGCTGTCGCCGCCGCCTATGACGCTTTTGGCGCCCTTGCTCGTCGCGTCCGCAACAGCTTGCGCCACCGCCTTTGTGCCCTCGTCGAAAGGCGGCATCTCGAAAACGCCCATCGGCCCGTTCCATACGATTGTCTTCGCGTCTGCCAGCTTTTCAGCGTATAACTTCCGCGTCGCAGGCCCGATATCAAGACCCTGCCAGCCCGCCTCGATGCCGCCGCTTACAACCTTGTTCTCTGCGCCCGCCTTGAGCTCCTTCGCGACCACGTCATCCACCGGCAGCAAAAGATCGCACTTCGCCTGCTTCGCTTTTTCCTGCAACTCCTTGGCCTTGGCGACGAAATCATCTTCGCAAAGCGAATTGCCCACGCTCTTGCCGTTGGCTTTATAAAACGTATAGGCCATAGCCCCACCTATGAGAATCCTGTTGACCTTTGTAAGCAGGTTCTCAATGACACCTATTTTGTCTGATACCTTCGCGCCGCCTAAAATCGCGGCAAAAGGCCTCTCCGGATTGGCGACGGTTTCGCCTAAGAATTTCAGTTCCTTTTCGACCAGATACCCGATTACGCGGGGCTTGCCCTTCATTATTGCCGGCACCGTGTACATCGAGGCGTTATCGCGGTGTGCGGTGCCGAACGCGTCGTTGACGTAAACGTCCGCCAGCTCAGCCATTTGTTTCGCAAACGTGTCTTTCGCCTCGCGCAGCTTCGGGTCGTCCTTCGCCTTTTTGTCTTTTATCTCCTCTTCCTTGTGAAACCGGACGTTTTCCAGAAGCAGTACTTCGCCCGGCTTAAGCGCCTCTGCCTTGGCCTTTACATCCGGTCCAATGCAGTCATTCGCCATAATTACCGTTTTACCGAGCAGTTCGGACAGCCGCTTTGCAACCGGCTTCAGTGATGCCTTGGGGTCGGGCTTGCCTTCAGGTCTCCCCAGATGACTGGCTAAAATCAGCGCGCCGCCGCCTTCGAGAACCTTTTTAATGCTCGGCAACGCCGCGACGATTCTCTTGTCGCTGGTTATATTGCCCGACTCATCGAGCGGAACGTTGAAATCCACCCGCATAAATACCTTTTTACCTTTTACGTCGATGTCGGCTATTGTTTTCTTGGCCATAATGGTCTCCTCTGTTTTCCAAAAATGCCGCTGTTTAATCCGGCTGACTTCTGTTAATCAGATATTTCGCCACAACGGTATTTAATCTGTGCTGTGTTGGTTTATTTCTCGCGTAACTATCGAGAATTTCAAGGTCGGTTTTCCACGCCTCATCGCCTGGCGCTAGTAAAAACAAGCTGTCCGGCTCGTATGTGTCATAAAGCCGCCCGGCTTTGTAATAATAATGAGTCCTGCATATTTCAGTGGGATACGCACGCATCAGCGGCGGAAAATCCTGCGGCACAAACCACAGCTTGATTTCCCTTTCGGCATCAGCAGCGTTTGCAGAAGCGTGAATTAAATTATCCATTCGCTCGCTGATAATCTCACCGCTTGCGTCTTTTATCGGCACCACTGTTCCAAGCGACCTGATGCAGCCCGGTTTTTCCTCTCGCGCCTTGTGCGGGTTTGTCGGCCCCGCTATTGCCCTGACTGTTGCCATAACGCCC
>CAYLXJ010000257.1:0-4043 GCA_964387385.1 uncultured Pirellulales bacterium | reverse complement strand
AATCACCCTCTGTTGCAATATCAGGCGCGTAATACCATTGACCGCCGGTCCAGTCACCATCAGGCGGTTCGAGGGGCTGAAGGGCATAGCTAACACTGGACAGAATTAAGGCGAGGCAGATTGAAAGCACCCTTCTACTCATTCTCTACTCCTCCTACAACTTCGTTTTTCTCACTCTCTTCCGTTCGGGCGGCAAGCGGACTCAAAAACCGCAAACCACCGCATAAAAATAGTTTACCTCTATACACTCGATTTTGTCAAGAAAAATCTAAAAAATTCAGTGTTTGTAACTCTCTAATTAACAAGACGTTGCGTGCCGACGGAATTTTTTTGAATTTATTGTTTTATCTTGAAAGAGCCGATAAGTTTTGATACTAAAGAAGCACTATGAAGACGGGTATGAAACAAATACAGATTTGGTTTGTTGTTGTCTCGATATTAACGAACCTTTGTTTAGCTGATTTAGCTAATCGAGTCGATCCAATCGTTAGTTCGCAGACGCAGGGAAAGGTGCGTATAGCGGTGCAGATAGTTGAGCCGGGGACGGGAGCGATAATTTACAGCCGGAATGCATCGACGGCTTTGATACCGGCGTCGAATATGAAGCTGATTACAACAGCGGCGGCGCTGAAATCCCTCGGGCCGGATTTCTCATACGAGACGAGAGTAGGTTTAGTCGGCAGTTCTCTGGCTGTAATCGGCTCAGGCGACCCGCTTTTGGGTGACAAGGCCACGGCGGAAAAATTATCGTTTGACCCTCGATGGATGCTCAAAGACATAGCCCAGCAGTTGCAGGCGGCAAACGTCGCATCGGTAAATGACGTTATTGTCGATAGCACGATATTCGATGACCAGCGAGTTCATCCGAGCTGGCAGAAAGAGGAGCTAAATCGCTGGTATGCCTGCGAGGTGAGCGGCCTTAATTACAACGCCAACTGCATAGAGATAATCGCGGAGACAATCGGGGGCAAAGTAGATTTGACACTCGACCCGCAGACGGCATACGTGAAGATTATAAATAAATGCACACCCGCTGCTAAGCCGCCCGATACCGTCTGGGGCGCACGCGACGTCAATTCAAATGTAATTACTGTCCTCGGCAGTTGTCATAAGCAATGTCAGCCGGTCCGCGTTACAATCGACAGACCTCCGGCTTTTCTGGGTTTTCTGCTCGCAGAAGAGATGAGGAGAAGCGGCATAGCTATTACAGGCCGGCTTGTCGAAAGAGAGGTTACGCCTGCGGAGCAATTTAAGACAGTGGCGATATATCGAAGCTCGATTTGGGATGTTTTCGAGCGATGCAACAAGGACAGTTTGGGGCTTGCTGCCGAGGCGTTAATGAAGACCGTAGCCGCTTCAAAACAGCCGAACAGCAAGGGCGGCTCGTGGCCGGCGGGGCAGCAGGCAATGTCTCAATATCTCCTTTCGCTTGGGATACCTTCGGACCAGTTTGTAATCGATGATGGCTCCGGCCTGAGCGAGAAAAACCGGCTAAGCGCCAATGCAATCTCGGCTGTCCTGCTCGACCTTTATAAAAGGCCCGACTGGCAGCGATACAAACAGACGCTCGCGGTAGGGGGGATAGACGGCACGGCGGGCAAATGGTTCAACGAGCCGAAATACAAGGGCAAGGTGTTCGCCAAGACCGGCTATATCGCGGGTGTAAAGTCATTTTCAGGAGTTTGCTCGACGGACACCGGCGAGCGCATTTTTTCCATTATTACAAATAACGCCAACGGCCAGACCCGTGACGCCATCAACGATATCGTCAAGGCCATCATTGACGAAATCCAGTAAAATCTGTTGCGAAAAAAGGCGTTTTCGGGTATTTTGTCATCTAATGCGGCGGCGTAGCCAAGTGGTTTAAGGCGACGGTTTGCAAAACCGTTATGCGTGGGTTCGAATCCCACCGCCGCCTGTCTGTAATTTGAGGCGGGTGATGTTAAAAATATGCAAAAATCAAAAATAACGGCATATGGAAGGGGGGGGGCTGAAAAATACTGCCTGATTAGCTCACAAAAGAACCCTAATTTTCTTGACAAAACGCATATATGGTGGTATGTTAAAAGAATATTCTTAAGGGGGAGGATAAATACACATTTTTTGTGTAAATACCTCTCCATCTTTAATTTTTGACTGTCTGTGCAGAAACCGGCTTTTTCTGTGAATAAGGGTGCGAAAAACAAGAAGGACTCAATATGGCAGGTCGGGAATCAAAGGGTAATTGCACGCGGCAGGAATATGCATTCATCAACTCATTATTCTCACGGACAATATTTACATTGTTCTTTCTATTGGTTTGGTCACAGAGCGCAATGGCTGTTCCCGCCTGCCCTGAGCCGGCAAAGGTAGAACAGCCGGACGGCGCCGTGATAACCGTCTATCTGAAAGGCGACGAGTTTGCCCACTGGAACGAAAGCGAGGACGGTTTTCTTATTACCAAAAACGAAAAAACCCGTGAATGGGTATATATGGTAAAAAGGGCAGGCGTAGCCATCCCCAGCAGGCACAAGGTCGGAAAGGCCGACCCGAAGGCAATCGGCGCATTAAGAGCCGACAAGGCAAAATTAGCCGCAGACGCCCAGGCCAACAGGTCGAAAAGGATGGTTCCTACAGAAAAGATGGCTTTGGTGCCTTCTACAGGCACAATGCAGAATCTGGTGGTACTGGTTAACTTTTCCGACCTGACGATACCCTATACGCGGCAGCAATACGATGATTTGTTTAATCAGGTAGGTTACACAGCTGATAACGCCGTCGGATACGTTACCGGCTCGGTCAAGGACTTTTATCATGAGATTTCGTACGATAACCTTACGATTCAATCGACGGTGGTCGAGCCCGTGACGCTCGATAACGGATATGCCTATTATGGTGATAATGATGCTTATGGTTACGATATTCGCCCTCGGGAAATGGTGGCGGAGGCGCTGGCAAAACTTGAGGCCAGAGGATTTGATTTCACTACGGTTGACGGCGACATGAACGGCGAGATTGACGGCCTGACAATCATTCACGCCGGCGGCGGCGAAGAATACGTCGGCAATCCTTCCGCTTACATCTGGTCGCATCAGTGGACTTTGATTAGTCCTGTAACATACGATGGCGTCACAATGTGGATGTATCATACCGAACCCGCCAGACGAGGATGTGACAGTACCCCTTCATCACAGGGAATAACACGAATAGGAGTCATTTGCCACGAAACCGGACACTTTCTGGGCCTGCCTGACCTGTACGATTACAGCGGTGATAGCGCCGGTTTGGGTGATTTCTGTCTTATGGCGGAGGGGAGCTGGAACGGCGGCGACGGGACAACCCCGGCCCATATGAGCGCCTGGTGCAAGTGCGAGTTGGGCTGGGTTACGCCGACATTGATATCTTCGAATGAGGTGTATTCGCTTCCGGCTGTGGAGACGGATCCCTGCGTGATGAAATTACAGGGGTCTTTCCCGGCGACAGAATATTTCCTTGTCGAAAACCGACAGCCCTTACTGTTTGACACGTCCCTGCCGGGCTCGCTGCAGGGGATTTTGATATATCACGTCGATGAAACACGGACTAATAACAATGACCAGACACATTATCTTGTTGACCTCGAGGAGGCAAGCTGCACGCAGCATCTGGAGCAAAATTTAAACAGCGGCAATGACTCAGATTATTACCGTGCCGGCAACGCGATTGAATTCTCGGAAACAAGCTGCCCGGCCAATTTGAACTACTCGGGGCAACCTCTCGGCTTGAGCATAACAAACGTAAGTGCGACTGGCACCGATATGTCCGTTACGATTGGGCAACCGACTAATCCTGTGGTAACCAGCATAACGCCTAATACAGGTGCTGTCGGAAGTACTGTGAATATTACAAATTTGGCCGGTTTGCGTTTTGCGACGGGAGCTGAGGTTAGATTAGTAAAGTCAGGACAACCGGATATTATTGCGAGCGATGTTGACGTTTTTAGCTCCACGCAAATAACCTGCACGTTTTCTCTTGTCGGGGCGGCGGCCGGTTATTGGGATGTTAAGGTAACAAATCCTGATGAG
>CAYLXJ010000256.1:0-4068 GCA_964387385.1 uncultured Pirellulales bacterium | reverse complement strand
ATTTACCGAGCCGCAGTTCAGCATCAATCTCGAATTCGTCGAAAAATTAAAAACCATCGCTGAAAGAAACGGGCATACCATCGCCCAGCTCGCAATCGTCTGGGTCCTGCGTCGGCAGGAAATCACCGCTGCAATCGTCGGCGCCCGAAAACCCTCACAAATCGCCGAAACCGCTCCCGCCGCCGACTGGATACTTTCTAAAAAAGACATCGACGAAATTGAAAAATTACTCGCAGAACGAGAAAATAAACTGACCAACGCTAAATAAAAGGGACAGAAAATGGCAAACGGCACAAGTATTTATACAAGCCCGTTAGTGGAAAGAAACGCGTCAAAGGAAATGGCGGAGTTGTTCGGGCCGCAGAAGAAATTCAGCACGTGGCGAAGAATCTGGCTGGAACTGGCGAAGGCGCAAAAGAAACTGGGCCTTAAAATCAGTGCTTCGCAAATCAGCGAAATGGCCCGGCACTTAGACGACATCAATTTCAAAAAGGCAGCCGTTTACGAAAAGAAGGTCCGCCACGACGTTATGGCCCACATTCACACACTTGCCGACGCAGCCCCGAAGGCAGCACCCATTATTCACTTAGGCGCGACAAGCTGCGACATAACCGATAACGCCGACCTGATTATCATCAGGGATGCCCTGCAAATCATCGCAGGAAAGCTCGCCGGCGTAATCAACCTTCTTGCTCAATTTGCTAAAAAATATAAATCGCTGCCGACGCTGGGCTTTACGCATTTTCAGCCCGCTCAATTGACAACTGTCGGCAAACGCGCGACGCTCTGGGCCTACGAATTCGTAATGGACCTAAATGAAATCGAACATCGCTTTGATACGCTTCCCTTCCGGGGAATTAAAGGCACTACGGGTACGCAGGCATCGTTTCTGGCGCTTTTCGACTGCGACCATAAAAAGGTTGAGCGCCTCGACAAAATGGTTGCCGCGGCATTCGGCTTCAAAAATATCTGCGCCGTCACGGGCCAGACCTATCAGCGAAAAATCGATACGCTCATTATCAACGCCCTTGCCTCAATAGCCCAATCCGCCCAGAAGCTGTGCACCGACTTGCGACTGCTGGCGAACCTGAAGGAAATCGAAGAACCGTTTGAAAAATCGCAGGTGGGCTCATCCGCTATGGCCTATAAGCGAAACCCGATGCGCTGCGAAAGGGTAACAGCGCTGTCGAGATTCGTCCTGTCGCTTGCCACAAGCCCCGCCCAGACGGCCTCGCAACAATGGCTCGAACGCACGCTGGACGATTCAGCTAACCGCCGCCTCGTCATCCCCGAATCATTCCTTGCCATTGACGGCATCCTCGAAATCCTGACAAACGTATTAGACGGCCTCGTCGTTTACCCGAAGGTTATTGCCTCTCACGTCGCTGCGGAACTGCCCTTTATGGCAACGGAAAATATCCTTATGGCGGCGGTAAAAGCGGGCGGCCACAGACAGCAAATCCACGAAAAAATCCGCCGGCACTCTCACGAAGCCGCGGCACAGGTAAAACAACTTGGCAAACCCAATGACTTGATTGACCGGCTGACTGCCGACCCCGCTTTCGCAAAAGTCGATTTCGCAAAGGTCCTGAATCCAGCCGATTACGTCGGCCTCGCTCCCCGCCAAGTCGATAATTTCATAAAACAAACAGTAACTCCCCTCATCCGAAAATACCGGACTCAAATCAATCGAAAAGTAGAATTGCACGTTTAAAGGAATATAAAGTGACAAGAGAAGAGCTAATCAAACGAATAAAAGAAACCGCATATCTCGAAGGCGATTTTATTTTAAGAAGCGGTAAACGAAGCAAATACTACCTCGATAAATATCTCTTCGAGACCTGTCCGGACATACTCAAAGAATTAGGCAAGGAATTCGCCAAACACGTCGGCGATGATGTTACACTGATAGCGGGAGCGGAACTTGGCGGAGTCGCGCTTGCGGCGGCAACAGCTATGGAAACGGGCAAAAACTGGGTGATTATCAGAAACAGCAAAAAAGGGTACGGAACTGGTAAACTCATTGAGGGCAAATTAAATAAAGGCGACGTGGTGCTGCTTGTAGAGGACATAGCCACAACGGGGGGACAAGTGCTTGAGGCCGCAAAGGTAATTACCGAGGCGGGGGCGACGGTCAAAAAAATCGTCGCGACAATCGACCGCAAACAGGGCGCAACCGAAAATATCACCGCTGCCGGCTACAAATTCGAATCGCTTCTGACCAAAGACGACCTCGGAATCAAGGATTAAATAATCGAAGCAGATTCCGAATATTTCAAAAAGGGATGAACAATGAGAGCCGCTGAATTGCGCGAAGACATCCGCCGGTATTGCCTGGCCAATACAAACGAAACTGTTGTAAAAAAATACTCTATATATTTTAAGGAAGGATATGACGCGTATGGATTAACAACTGAAAAATTTAATGAAAAGGTAACCTCGATTTTAAAAGACAAAAGCGTCGATATGAAATTGATTGTCGATGCCAGCAATGAACTTGTTAAAAGCGGGAAATACGAAGAAACAAGTTTTGCCATTTGCCTTCTGAAAGAATTTTCAGAGCAGTTTGATACCGGAACTTTTAAAGCAGTAGAAAAATGGTTCCAAGCGGGCATTATCAACTGGGCGCATACTGATGTATTCTGTGGTTATCTGCTCTCGCGGTTTTTTGAGAAAAAAATCATATCGTTAAAAGACCTATCAAAATGGCGCACTGCAAAAAATAAATACCAGCGACGCGCCGTTCCGGTCGCAATGCTCGAGCTGTTAAAAACGACCAAAAACTATGACCCCCTGTTTGCTTTCATAGAGCCGCTGATGACAGACCAGGAAGAGAAAGTCCAGCAGGGCCTTGGCTGGTTTCTGCGAAAGGCGTGGAAAATCAAAAGAAAAGAAACCGAAAGCTTCCTGCTGAAATGGAAGAATGACGCTCCTCGCAAAATATATCAGTATGCCACCGAAAAAATGACGTCCCAGGAGAAAAAAAGATTTAAGAGAGATGAGGGTAAATAACTGCTTTGCGGGCTACAAAGTCGTATCATTTCTGACCAAAGACGACTTAGGCATCAAGGATTGACCGGCTGACCCGATTCCATCGGAGCCGCGCTGGCTTCTGCTTCTTTTAGCTTTTTGAGGGCTTCCTGAGCTGCCGCACTATTAGGGTCAATTTCCAAAACCCTATTATAGATTTTTATCGCCTCGTCAGTTCTGCCTTGCTTGGCCAAAGTATCGGCGGCGTAATAAAACGTAACAATGCTTCTCGGCTCAATTTTTAAGGCCTGCTCGAACTGGTGTAAAGCGCCGGCTAAATCGCCCTTATTCAAATAAAACATCCCCAGCTCGTTGTGCGCAAGAACGTTATTCTTAGTAACGGCCGTCGTATGCGTAAACAGCGTAACAGTATCGCACCAATAGCCCACCTGCCTGAACGATAAAATCCCGAGCACGGCAATCAGGGCCGACCCTCCGAACCCGACAATAATTTTTCTATATCGCCATTTGCTTATTATGTCCCTGGCCGACCAGACCAGCATAATAAACAGGCCCGTCAGGGGTATATATGTATAGCGGTCGGCTGTCGCCTGCCTGCCCACCTGCACAAGCCCTATAACGGGAACTAAAGTCCCCAGAAACAAAAACCAGCCGGCCAGTAAATATCGTTGCCGCCGAAGCAATATCACACCCACCGTAATCACAACCAGCGCTGCCGTCGATAAAGCAACCATCCAACCCGAAAGCCCACCCCTCGGATGAGGATAAAGCGCCGCCAAGTCAACAGGCCAAAACATTTTCAATATATAGCCGACGTAAGCAACCGGCATATTACTGATGCGCTGACTCAGGGGCAATATTCCCATCGGAACTATCGCGCTTTTTTGTGCGATGGCTGTTATCACGCTCGACACAGCCGACAGAATAAATAGCGGCATCTTCTCGTAAAACAAATTTAGAATTTTTTTACCCTGTTCTTCATTCTTAATTCTACATTCTAAATTCTTAATTCGGTTGAGCGGCCAGTAATCCATTATCAATAATACAAAAGGCAGCGTAACAAGCATCGGCTTTGAC
>CAYLXJ010000255.1:0-4111 GCA_964387385.1 uncultured Pirellulales bacterium | reverse complement strand
TTCATAAATTTGTCTCAGTTGTTCTGATATCATTCGGAGATTATAGCAAGGCCTGTTTTTAATGTCTTGTAGAGTTTAAATAAACTGTCAGAATGGCGAGGGGAGGGGCGGGAGGACTGCCAAAAGTGGTTTTGGCGGGCAAAGGCGGGAGGCGAGGAACCAAACGTAACTTATTATTTGAAAAGGGATTAGATTAAGGACTGGTATTATGAGTGGGATTGGTATATTATTTGCTGTTCTTATCCAAGGAAATGCGAAGAAATTGTTTATTGATATTTATAAGGAGTCAAGGCAATGGCGGTTAAAGAATTGGCGTTTGACGTTGAGGCCCGAAAGGCGTTATTGAGGGGCGTTGAGAAATTAGCTGCGGCGGTAAAAGCGACACTGGGGCCGAGAGGCCGAAATGCGATTATCGATAAAAGCTGGGGCGGGCCTACCGTCACAAAAGACGGCGTAACGGTAGCCGAAGAGGTCGAGCTATCGGACAAGACCGAAAATATGGGCGCCAAGCTCGTTAAGGAGGCGGCCAGCAAGACCTCGAAAATAGCAGGCGACGGAACGACGACGGCAACGGTTTTGACCGAGGCGATGTTTAAGGAGGCGTTTCGCAACTTAGCGGCAGGGGCGGACGCTATGGCGCTTAATCGCGGGATGCAGGAGGCGGCCAAAGCGGTCGTGGAAGAACTGAAAACGTTAGCCAAGCCGGTGGAGGTCAGCAAGAAAACGGACATCGCCAACGTTGCGACCATATCGGCCAACAACGACGCTGAGATAGGCAACATAATGGCTGAGGCATTTATGCGGCTTGGCAAAGACGGCGTGATAACAGTCGAGGACGGAAAAGGACTCAAAACCACAATTGATTACGTGGAGGGAATGCAGTTTGACAGGGGGTATCTGTCGCCTCATTTCATAACAAATCCCGATAATATGACCTGCGAGTTGGAAAAGCCCCTGATACTGGTTTACGAGGACAAAATCAGCAACGTTGCGAAATTAGTGCCGTTACTTGAAAAGGCGGCCAAGGCGAAACGCGCTTTGCTTATTATCGCTGAAGACGTTGAAAGCGAGGCGCTTGCGACGTTAGTGGTCAATAAATTGAAGGGGATTATTCAGTGTGCCGCTGTCAAGGCGCCTGGATACGGCGACAGGCGCAAGGCAATGCTTGAGGATATCGCCATACTGACCGGCGCTGAGCCGATTTTCAAGGATTTGGGTATCGAGCTTGAAAGTATCAGTATTAAACAGTTAGGCCAGGCGAAGAAGGTAACGATAGACGGCGATAACACGATTATTGTGGAGGGAGCGGGCAGCGAAAGCGCAATTAAAGGAAGGATTAAGCAGATACAGGAAGAGATTTCAAAGACGACAAGCGATTACGACAGGGAAAAGCTGCAGGAGCGTTTAGCGAAGCTGACCGGCGGCGTGGCACAAATCAACGTCGGCGGGGCAAGCGAAGCGGAAATGAAGGAGCGAAAGGCAAGAATCGAAGATGCGCTTCACGCGACGCGGGCAGCGATAGAGGAAGGTATTGTGCCGGGCGGCGGAGTGGCATTGATTCGGTGTATCGAAGCAGTTAAACAATTGAAATTAACAGGTGACGAGAAGACCGGCGCTGAAATTGTTACAAAATCGCTGACAACGCCCTGTTACTGGATAGCCGCCAACGCAGGTGCAACCGCCAACCTCGTTGTCAGTAAAGTGATGGGGGGTAAGGGAGCGTTCGGATACAACGCCGATACGGATAAATATGAGGACCTGATGGCGGCAGGAGTTATTGACCCGCTGAAGGTTACCAGAATTGCTTTGCAGAATGCCGTAAGCATCGCCGGATTGCTGTTGACTACGGATTGCGTTGTTACTGAAAAGCCCAAAGAGAAAGAAGCCGGCCATCAGCACCCCGGTATGGGCGGCGGGATGGGAGGAATGGGCGGTATGGGCGGAATGGAAGATTATGGAATGTAAAACGGAAAACATAAGATAAAAGGAGATAAGTATGAAACTGGTGCCATTGGATGATAGAGTGGTTATAAAGCAGTCGGAGGCAGAAGAGAAGACCTCGGGCGGAATCATATTGCCGGATACGGCCAAGGAAAAGCCGCAAAGAGGCAAAGTTGTGGCAGTCGGGCCCGGCAAAATGACCGATAAAAGTCAGCGCAGCGAGATGACCGTTAAAAAAGGCGACGAAGTGATTTACTCGAAATATATCGGCAACGACGTCGAGATCGACGGGGTTAAATACGTGATTGTGCACGAAAACGACATACTCGGGATTATAGAAAAATAAAAAGGAATTTCGGATTGAGATGGATTCCCGCTTTCGCGGGAATGACAAAGGAAACTGAGAGGCGGAAAATATGGCAAAGCAAATGATGTTTGACGATGCGGCCAGACAGCAGCTTAAAGAGGGATTGTCGGAGCTGGCCAATGCGGTGAAGGTTACGTTAGGGCCGACGGGCAAAAACGTTATATTACAGAAAAGCTGGGGCTCGCCCAAGGTGACCAAAGACGGAGTCAGCGTAAGCAAGGAAATAGAGCTTAAGCAGCCGTTTAAGAATATGGGCGCCAAAATGGTCAACCAGGCGGCGAGCAAGACGGCTGACGAGGTCGGCGATGGGACGACGACGGCGACGATACTGGCGGAGGCGATATACACCGAAGGGCTGAGGCACGTTACGGCGGGCGTCAACCCTATGGCGCTCCAGAGAGGGATAACAAAGGCCGTCGAAGCGGTCAGCAAGTTCATCAAGGATAACTCGACACCCGTGAAAGGCGATGATATTGCCAAGGTGGCAACGATAAGCGCTAACAACGACCAGTCGGTCGGAAAACTAATCGCTGAGGCGATGGAAAAGGTCGGCAAAGAGGGTGTTATTGAGATAGAAGAAGGCAAGGGGACCGAAAACGAGGTGAGTGTTGTCGAGGGGATGCAGTTTGACAGGGGATACATATCGCCTTATTTTATGACGAATCCTGAAACGCTCGAATGTATTCTTGAGGATGCTTACATACTGCTGCACGAGAAGAAATTGTCGAATGTGCGGGAGTTGATACCGCTGCTGGAGAAGGTTGCCGGCGTGGGCAAACCCATACTCATTGTCTCGGAGGACGTTGAAGGTGAGGCGCTTGCCGCATTAGTTATAAATCGGCTGCAGGGCGTCCTGAAAACCTGCGCAGTAAAGGCGCCTGGTTTCGGCGACAGGCGCAAGGCGATGCTTCAGGACATAGCCATTGTAACGGGCGGCGAGGTAATCAGCGAAGACCTCGGAATAAAACTTGAAAAAATCGAGCTGGCACAATTAGGCCAGGCAAAAAAAATAGTGATAGATAAGGAAACGACCACTATTATCGAAGGGGCGGGCAGCAAGAAGGACATTCAATCGAGGTGCGACCAGATACGCAGCCAGGTTGAAAAGACGACAAGCAGTTACGACAAGGAAAAGCTGCAGGAGCGTCTTGCTAAATTGACCGGCGGCGTTGCTGTGCTGAAGGCGGGAGCGGCGACAGAAACGGAAATGAAGGAAAAGAAGGATCTCCTCGAAGACGCGCTGCACGCGACAAGGGCAGCCGCACAGGAAGGCGTTGTGGCAGGCGGCGGAGTGATTTTCCTGCGTGCGATCGCGGAAGTCGAGAAGGCGAAAGCAAAAGCCAAGGGCGAGGAGCAAATCGGGTTTGAGATAGTGGCGGAGGCATTGCGCAAGCCGACGATGCAAATCGCGGAAAATTCCGGGGAGCACGGGGACGTGATAGCGGCGCAACTGCTGGAGCGGCTGGATAAAGAGAAGAACCTCGGATATGACGCGAACGCAGGCGAATTCGTTGATATGCTCAAGGCGGGGATTATTGACCCTGCGAAGGTGGCAAGGACCGCACTTGAGACGGCTGCGTCGGTTGCGGGCTTAATGCTGACGACGAGCGTGCTGATAACGGATTTGAAAGAGAAGGACGAAGAAGAAGAGCCGATAGCGGGGTCAGTAAGGTAAACTCACCGCAGAGAACGCAGAGAAAGTAAAAAGGTAAAATTAAAAAGGCAAAGCCCCCAACTTTATGTTGGGGGTTTTATAAATATGGCCAAAAGGGATTATTATGAGGTTTTGGGGGTAGGCAAGAA
>CAYLXJ010000254.1:0-4122 GCA_964387385.1 uncultured Pirellulales bacterium | reverse complement strand
CAAATCCACCTTAACTCACCTCAATTTTGCGCCCAGTTTTTGGGGAGGATTATATTACACCGCTGATACATGTGCCAATTTCACCATTGATAAATGTTTTAGATAATAGAATTAGCATAGGACCGAAACATCTCAAATATGATTATAAAAAATTACCTACTTCTGAGTCTTAGGTAGGGCGGGCTTTGTCCCGCCGAATTGAACAGTTACCATACAAAACCGCAAAATCCTAATGTTGTATGGTAACTGCTTGTGCGTTTCTTGATGACGCAGTCGCCCCGCCATATAATTCGCGCCGAAGGATTTTATAGCGGAGAAAAAGTGGGAAAGGTGCGAAGGGCAGGAAGAAGTGTGAAGGGTGTGAAGGGTGTGAAGGGTGCGAAGGGTGTGAAAGGTGTGAAAAGTGAGAAGGGTGTGAAGGGTGCGAAGGGTGTGAAAAGTATGAAAGGTGTGAAAAATGGGAAGAGCGGCGGAGACGTTTGAAGAATTGCATACTTATCAGCGAGCCAGAGAGCTGGCTAATGCTGTCTATGCAATTACGAGAGGCAAGGATTTTGCGCGTGATTTCGGATTAGTTGACCAGATTCGCAGGGCTGCGATTTCCATTCTTTCCAACATCGCCGAAGGATTCGAGCGGGGGAGTAAAACGGAATTTATTCAGTTTCTCTATATCGCCAAGGGCTCCTGCGGAGAAGTGCGGGCACAACTTCAGATTGCACAAGACCAGAATTACATCCGACACAGCGAATACCAGCGAATGTTTGACCTTTGCAAACAGATTAGCGGAATGATATCGAATTTTATCGCTCACCTTCAACAAACCGCCTATCAGGGGGAGAAAATAAACCGGCCACAGCGGCTAATCCAACAAAAGGACAAGCAGCGGATGGACAAGTTTTTTGCTTCTCACGGCATAAAACTGCCGGATTATAACCAACAGGAAATTCAATAGCATCGCGTTCACACTTTTCGCACTATTCAAACTTTTCAAACGACGCCAACCTTGATGATAACACAGTCAAACCCTATAATGCCCGCATATAATAATTCCCCGGTTTAAATTAAGGATTGATTTTAATGAAGCAGTGGCGATTTGAAGTTTTCAATAAGGCCGGCTTTGCCGACGTGCAGGGCACGGGCGTGCTGAACGATATAAAAGAATTAGGCATAAGCACGGTCGAGGCGGTGCAGTTCGCACGGGTCTATCTAATTGAAGCGGATTTCGATAAGCCCTTTGCCGAACGCGTCGCAAAAGAACTGCTGGCCGACCCCGTGTGCGAGGATTCCTACATAGGCAGAAGCGGTGCGCCCGCGGGTCTGGCAAAGGCGACGCTGATTGAGGTGCATCTAAAAAGCGGCGTAACCGACCCCGTCGCGGAATCCGTAACAGCGGCGCTTGCTGATATGGGGGTAAGGCCCCAAACCGTCCGCACGGCACGCAAATACGTCCTGTTGGGCGCACTCAACACTAAGCAAATCGATACGATTGCCCGCAAGATTTTGGCCAATGATTGTATCGAGGTTTGCGTGGTTGGCAACGAGGCCGAGCCGCCAAGCCCGCACGTCAGGCCATACGAATTGAAAATCGTTCACTTACCCGTACGCGAACTCGACGATGAGGGATTGAACCGACTGAGCAAGGAAAAGGACCTGTTCCTTAATCTCGTCGAAATGAAAACCATACAAGATTATTACCGCAGGATTGGGCGCGAGCCGACGGATATCGAACTCGAATCAATCGCACAGACCTGGAGCGAGCACTGCGTCCACAAAACACTCAAAAGCGAAATTGATATGGAAATGTGGCACGGGCTTCCAGCCCGTGAAGACCAAGACACGGCCAAGATGGCCGTGCCACGGCACGTTCATTTCAATAACCTTCTTAAAGAGACCGTTTTCAAAGCGACTAAAGACCTGAACAAGCCCTGGTGCATAAGCGTTTTCGCAGATAATGCGGGCGTCATCGAATTTGACGACGAATCAGCGATTTGCTTCAAGGTCGAGACGCACAATCACCCGTCCGCTCTTGACCCATACGGCGGAGCGGCCACGGGCATCGGCGGCGTAATTCGCGACCCGATGGGTACAGGTATGGGCGCAAGACCCATCGCCAATACCGATATATTCTGCTTCGGCGACCCGAATATGAGGGTCGAAGACGTCCCCAAAGGCGTCCTGCACCCGAGACGGATTATGAAAGGCGTTGTCGCGGGCGTGCGCGATTACGGCAACAGGATGGGGATACCGACTGTCAACGGCGCGATTTATTTCGACGACAGATACTTAGCCAACCCGCTGGTCTATTGCGGCAATATAGGCATAATGGACAAAAACAAGTGCTTCAAACACCCCGAAACAGGCAACCTCATAATCGTCGTCGGCGGCAGGACGGGCAGAGACGGCATTCACGGCGCGACGTTCTCATCGGGCGAAATGACCCACCAGCACGAGACGATTTTCTCGCACGCAGTGCAAATCGGTAACGCAATCACCGAGAAAAAAATGCTGGATGTTCTCATCCAGGCAAACGAGGCGGGCTTATATGAGGCAATCACCGATTGCGGCGCAGGCGGCTTGTCGAGTGCTGTGGGTGAAATGGGTGAGGAACTTGGAGCGGAAGTGGATTTGGAAAAGGTCCCCCTTAAATACGCGGGTCTTAATTACACCGAAATCTGGATAAGCGAGGCACAGGAACGAATGGTCGTAGCCGTCAGGCCGGAAAACTTAGACGCGATAATGCAAATTTTTGCCGGCGAGAACGTCGAGGCCACGGTCATAGGCAGATTCACAGACGACAAAAAATTACACCTGCGATACAACGGCACGCAGGTCGGTGAGCTCGATATGGAATTCCTGCACGAGGGCGTGCCGAAGTATTCCCGCAAAGCGATGTGGAAACCGCAGAAGACAGAAGTCAGAAGTCAGCAGGCAGAAGAAAAAAGAAATTATAATGACGAGCTATTGGCCATTCTGTCGAGTTACAACGTTGCGAGCAAGGAGTGGGTCATTCGGCAATATGACCACGAGGTGCAGGGAGCTTCGGTGGTAAAGCCCCTGACAGGCAAATACAACGACGGCCCCGGCGACGCGGCTGTAATAAGGCCTAAATACGATTCAGAACGCGGTGTCGCGATAAGCTGCGGGATGAACCCCTGCTATGGCGATATCGACCCCTACTGGATGGCATTATCGGGAATCGATGAGGCAGTCAGAAACCTTATATGCGTCGGGGCAAGAGCCGACAGAATCGCGCTACTGGACAATTTCTGCTGGGGCGACTGCACAAAACCGGAAACGCTCGGCTCACTGGTGCGGGCGGCGCAGGCCTGCTACGACGGGGCCATCGCCTTCGATGCGCCTTTCATATCCGGCAAGGACTCGCTCAATAATGAGTTCAGACAGGAAGACGGGACGCGAATTTCGATACCATCGACGTTATTGATTAGCGCTATTTCAATTGTCGATGACGTTGGTAAATGTGTAACGATGGATGTTAAAAAACCGGGCAATCTGCTTTTTATCGTTGGCGAGACGAAAAATGAACTTGGTGGTTCGCATTACTCAATGTTTCACGGGCTTCCAGCCCGTGAAAACACGGCCAAGACGGCCGTGCCACAAGTTGATTTGAAACTGGCACCGAAAATCGCACGCAAAATAGCTGAAGCGATTTCGCAGGGGCTGGTCGTCAGTTGCCACGATTGTTCGGAAGGGGGCCTGGCGGTTACACTTGCAGAAATGGCGTTCGCGGGGGGTTTCGGAATCGAGGCCGACTTGCGGGGGCTGCCGAAAAGCAAGGACTGCGACCGAGTAGATACGCAGCTATTCAGTGAATCAAACTCGCGGTATATCGTCGAGGTCGAGCCGGAAAAATATGATGCCTTCGCAAAATTAATGCTTGCGCTGCCCTTCGGCCAAATCGGGCGCGTAACCGATACAAATGTTTTAATCATAAAAGACCAGAAAGGCGCAAAAACCATAAACGCCGATATAACCTCATTGAAACAATCCTGGCAAAAGACCTTTAACTGGTAAGAAATAAAACGAAAAAACAGGCGTCCGGTTTTCACGAACGCCCGATGAATTACCGCGTTAAAACAATGTCGTCCTTAAGGCGCCGAATCG
>CAYLXJ010000253.1:0-4124 GCA_964387385.1 uncultured Pirellulales bacterium | reverse complement strand
TCGCTCATCGCTGGAGATGCTTTCATTGTGCTACGAGAGGACCGACCGACCTGAAAAGCAGCAGGCCGTATTAAAAGACCTCGCCCGTACCTATCCCAAATTTTTAAAAACATCCGAAGAACTGCAATCTATTAAACAATCCAAATAAATGCCGCAAAAAACTGATTGAAACCTTGCCTTTCCGGCTGTAAAGTAATCGCTGTTAGATTCTTGAACGAGATATTGCGATTGTGGTTTTTGCAGTTATTACTGCTTACGCAGGAATCCGGTTCTAATAATTATGGAAATCGTCAGGACAGCGACACAACTTGCAAAATTGCCCGCCGGCTGCGCGCTAAGTGTCGGCAACTTCGACGGCGTCCACTTAGGCCATCAGCAAATTCTACAGGCCGCTTACATCCTCGCCAGGCAGCAAAATACTTCGCTGGCAGCGATGACATTTGAGCCGCACCCTGTGGCTGTCCTGCATCCCGAAAAGGCACCAGGTGTCCTTACGCCGCTGCCTCTTAAAATCCAGCTTATTCAGCGTCAAGGCGTCGATTACCTTATCGTCCTCGAGGACTCCGCGAGTTTGCTCCGGCTGACGCCCGTTGAATTTATCGAAAAGTTCCTGCTTAAAGACGTAAGACCCAGTGCTTTAGTTGAGGGCGACGATTTTCATTTCGGCTCCAAACGCGCCGGAAATATCGATATACTCAAACAACTGTCGCAGCAGGCAGGCATTGAGGTTGTCGTCGTCCCCCCCAAATACACGCTGCTTGCCAATGAGCAGTCAATCCGCGTCTCAAGCACCACTATTCGATATATGCTTCAGGGCGGCTCCGTTGCCGACGCCGCGGCTCTTCTCGGCAGGCATTACCGCATAATAGGCGGAATAATCCCCGGCAAAGGCAGAGGTAAACAACTGGGCTTTCCCACGCTGAATATGCAGCCGCCTGCACAGATTATCCCGCAGCAGGGCGTTTACGCGGGTTTCTGTGTTTTAGGTGACGGTCAGGACGAAGTATGCCTGTCTGGAAAACGCCTGCCAGCCGTGTTCAGCATCGGCCAGGCCCGCACGTTTGGCGAGGAGCACCCGCTGTTAATCGAGGCGCACCTGCTCGATTTTAAAAATGGCAGTTCTTCAGGTCAGTGGCTGGCGATGGATTTTGTCGAGCGAATTCGGCCCCAGTATAAGTTCAAAACTCCGGAAGACCTCGCCATTCAGATTAGCCGGGATTGCACAACCGCAAAACAAATCCTGTTAACAGCGGCGGACGAATTTCCGTATAAATAAATGACCTCATTGGTTATAAAGGTAAGCCGTTATGTTTGATTATGAGCTTGGTGTAATAATTTTGATGCTGCTTTTGAACGCGATATTCGCGGCTTACGAGATGGGTCTGGCCTCGATTTCGCGTGCCCGTCTTTCTATTCTGATAAACGAGCACAAAAAAGGAGCTCTCGACGCCGCCTTTATGAAAGACCGGATGGAGGCAAGTTTGGCGGTCATTCAGCTCGGCATAACGCTTTTCGCCGCCATAGCAGCCGCTACGGGCGGTGCTGGCGCTCAGGCCGCTATCGCCCCGTACCTGAACCAGAACTGGCATATCCCTATGACTCTGGCACAGGTCATTGCCCTTTCGTTTATTGTTATACCACTGATTCTGGCCACGATTATATTTGCCGAGCTTGTCCCGAAGATGTTTGCCCTGAATAACAAGGAATGGGTCGTCCTGAAGTTGTCGCCTGTTATGAAAATCATCGCCGGGCTGATTAACCCGCTCGTTTCGGTCATCGAGGTCATAGTCAAGAAGGTCGTTGCTGCCGTTTCCCGCCTTCAGCCTGGGACCTTGAACGCTCAAACACCCTGGGTCCACGAGCTGAGGGCCGCTGTCTCGCTTGCCCGGACGTCCAAACTCATAGGCGAACGGGAAGAAAAAATCGTTCTTGCCGCAGCGCATCTGTCCACTCATCTTGCCCGCGACATTATGATTCCTGTCCAGGACATCTCAACGATTTATGCCGGCTCAACGCTTGCCCAGGCCCTTGTCAAGGCACATCTCGATATGCACACGCGATTTCCCGTCTGTATGGTCGATAACGACCCACAGACGATACAGAGATATCTTAATTTCAAGGACATTGTCTCGGCGCTTAAGGTTAATCCTGCCGACCCGACCATAAAAGGAATATCCCGGCCGATAACCAGCGTGCAGGAGGATTTACCCCTCTCGAACCTGCACGCAATGATGATTCAGGACAAAAACCCTCTCGGCATCGTGGTCTCCAAAGAGGGCACAATCCTCGGTATGATTACGCTCGAGGACATCATCGAGGAGCTTGTCGGCGAAATCGAGGACGAGTTTGACCGTATGCCTACTCATTTTCATCCATGTCCTGCCGGCTGGATTGTCGGCGGCGGCGTCCCGATGACCCTCGTAGCTTCGACTTTAGGGCTTGACTGGTCGAGCAAATTCTCAAGCAAGGTTCCGACCCTGGCTGAATGGTGCGCTAACCTTAAGGCCGGCGATACGCTCGAGCAGGACAATATCCGCGTCATCCCGCGAAAGTACCGCCGCAAGAAACTTTCCGAAGCCATCGTTTCAGTTATTAATCAGCCGGCCGTGAAAGGCGCAAAGTGAGCCGCAAGCCCAATATAGCCATAATAGGCGCCGGTATGGTCGCCGGCCTGCACCTCGACGCCGTCCGCAAAATTAAACGTGCAAACGTTCTTTGGCTGGCCGACGTCGATAAAAATGCCCTGCGGGAGAGGCAGAAAAAATATAACGTGCCGAATGGGACCGCCGACTATCACAAAATACTCAGGGACGATAATGTTGATGCGGTCATTATTGCTGCACCCCCTTATGCTCATTATAGAATGGCCGTCGATGCCATAAAAGCGGGCAAACATATCCTTATCGAAAAGCCGATGGTTGTTAATCGGGCTCAAATGAATGCGATTGTAAGGGAAGTTCGCAAACAAAAAAAGCAGGTCATTCTCGAATGTTCCGCCAGGCACAGCAGATTAAATCCCAAGTTTGGCTTTATAAAAAAATTGCTCAACGACGGCCTCATCGGCGACGTCTTTCATATTCACCATAATCACCTGATGCGAAGGACTTTTATCGAATATAACCCACGCGGTAAATGGTCCCTGAAAAAACGTCTGGCCGGAGGCGGGCCGTTCCTTGATTGGGGCGAATACGACATCTCCTTTCACCTCGGCCTGCTTAACGATATTCCCAAACTTGTCGGGCTGCGCTCATTTACGAAAAACGGCGTCAAGGTTTTCGCTGAACCCTCGATAAAATCAGACGTCGAGGAGCACGGCTCAGCCCTTATGGAATTCGATACAGGTCTGACTTACTATTATGAGCGCGGCGCAGGCGTTAATATCGAGGTCGCCAACGAAACACGTATCCTCGGCACATGCGGCTCGCTTCGTTTTTCTTACTGCACGTGGGATTTTCCTTTGGTTGAGCACTTCTGGGTAAACAAAAACCGCGTCGAAAAGAAAACCGTTTATAAAGTTGATATGTCAAAACACCCCGGCGACCATCCCGCATTGTTAAATCATTTCTTCGACTGCATTGCAGGCAAAGACAAACCGGTTATGCCTGTCTTGCTCGCCGCCAAACACCTCGATATATTATTCAGGATACTCGGTAAATAACCGGCTGAAAGGAGCACAATGAATACTATGTCATTCCGACGAATAGTCGCCGCTGTAATGCTGTTGTTTGTAGTCGTTTCAGGTGCAATGGCATCGGACGATTTGAATCCCGCTGATTTCAATAATCCCCCGCAGAACGTAAAGCTTCATACCTGGTGGCACTGGCTCGATGGGGCGATAACAAAAGAGGGCATTACCAGAGACCTCGAAGCTATGAAGCAGGCCGGCGTTACGCAGGCGACCATTCTCAACATCGGTCTTTTCGACGGAAAGGATTTCGGTGTCCCGCAGGTCAAGTTCAACAGCCCACAATGGTTCGAGATGTTCCAGTGGGCTTTACAGGAGGCCAACCGGCTCGGCATCACCATAGGCGCCCACAATTGCGACGGCTGGAGCGAAAGCGGCGGCCCCTGGATTACTCCCGAAATGTCAATGAAGCAGTATGTCTGGACAAAGACAATAGTCA
>CAYLXJ010000252.1:0-4144 GCA_964387385.1 uncultured Pirellulales bacterium | reverse complement strand
GAGGACGACCTCCAGCAGGCATTCAGCGCCTTCGGCCCGGTAGCTACTGTCAACATCATAAAGGACAAATTCAGCGGCGAATCGAGGGGTTTCGGCTTCGTCGAAATGCCCGGAAAAGAAGAGGCCCAGGCCGCTATCGCCGGGCTTAACGGCACGGACCTCAAAGGTCGCGCAATCACCGTCAACGAGGCAAGACCTCGCACTGAGGGACGCGGCGGCGGTGGCGGCGGAAGAGGTGGCGACAGACGCGGCGGCGGCGGCGGTTTCAGAGGCGGTCGCGGCGGCCATGGCGGCGGCGGACGTCGGCCTTACTAAGCTTTTAGTCATTGCGAGTCCCGCAGGGACGAAGCAATCTCAGATATCGAAATTAAAACCCGTTGACAGTCACAGCCGACTGTCAACGGGTCAATTTGAGCGGTTTTTCTTTTACGGGTAAATGATCTGCATCCCGCATTTCCCGCAGTCGAATTTAACCTTGAATTCCCTCCCGTCCTCATCAATTAAAATCATTGGCTCTGCCGCCGTCTTGCCGTCGCATAGTCCAAGTTCTTCCCGCAGGCAGTATTTCGTAGTCATTACTACGCGTCCCGATAAGTCCGTTCCCGATTCCGCCGCCGGTTCTATCATCTCAACCCCGTGCCTGCGGTAAAACTCCTCCGCCTTTTTATTCAAAACGTTGCCCGTATAACTCAGATTTTTGTCAGGATAGCTGACGTCATTTTTTAAAATCCTTACTGTCTTCCGGGGCCTGTTTGTCTCCCTCGCCTCAAGCAATTTCCTTATTAATTCGCGCCTCGCCTCGTTCAATCTCGAAACCGGCAAAAAATAATCCTCCTGTGCCTCAATTTCCACGCCTTTACATTCAAAGATTGTATTGCCCATTTTACTTAACTGGCTGATTTGAGTTTGCTTCGCCCTTTCTTTCTTTTCGGCTTTCTGCTTCGGCCCCGCTATTTCGACAACCGCCTCATTCCCGTCCTCGTCTTTGCCTGAAAGAGTAAAACCGTCTTGCGATTCTTTCAATATAAGCGAAACGGCGATTTTTCTTTCAGCCGCTTTTCCGTTCAATATACGCTCGAACTCATAATCGAAATTGCGATAAACCTTCTGCCCCTTGTAAATCCCCTCCATTTTTTGAGGATATATCTTATTGCTCTCAACGCCGTTGATTACAGTTCCCGTCAGGTTGCGTTTCTTGTCGAAAAAGCATAGCCCGTCAGCGTTATTTAAGTGCGAATTGTCATTCCCGCGCAAGCGGGAATCCAGAATAAAATAGTTACTTCCGACCTCTTCAACAACACCCGCAAATTCCCCCATCGACTTGGGCGTATCAATCGAGCCGAATTTCGACCTTCGACCTTTAATTCCATAATCCGTAAATCCCCTGTTGAACGTCTTCTCCGGATTCGGCTCAAACTTCAACTGAACTGAGCCGGATGATGTTTTGTGCAAGTTCTTTTTCGCCAAAATCCCGTCTAATAACTTACGGTAAAATCCCACCGTGTTCACGACGTAGGGAACGTCCTTCAATCGCCCTTCGATTTTGAATGATGTTACCCCCGTGTCAATCAGCGTTTCTAAATGTTCCGATAAATTTAAGTCCTTCAGAGATAACAGGTGTTTGTTTTTCACGATTATCTTCCCCTCACCGTCTTTTAAATTGTATTTCCTCCTGCACGGCTGTGCGCATTGCCCGCGATTTCCGCTTCTTCCCCCGATTGCGTAACTCATCAGACACTGCCCGCTTAGTCCAACGCATAACGCCCCGTGTATGAAACACTCAAGCTCGATTGTCGTCGCCTCGCGTATGCGTTTAATCTCTTCTATGGTCAGTTCTCTCGCCAGAATCACCCGAGAAAAGCCGACGTCCTGCAGAAATTTTACCTTTTCAGGTGTGTCGTTATTCATTTGCGTGCTCGCTATCATCGGCAGGGGAGGCAGGTCTAATTCCAATAAGCCGACGTCCTGAATAATCAGCCCGTCGATTCCGATTTTATAAAGCTGCTCAATCAGCTTTTGTGCAACCGCCAGCTCACTATCGAAAAGCAGCGTATTCAGCGTTACATAAACCCTCGCGTAATACTGATGCGCAAAATCCGTCGCCTCCCGTATCGCTTCGTTCGTATTGCCCGCCGCTTCCCTCGCCCCGAAGCGTTCAGCTCCCATATAGACCGCGTCCGCCCCGCAACGTATAGCAGCCATCGCCATCGCCGTGTCCCTCGCCGGCGCTAATAATTCGACTTTAAAATTAGGGATAGCCACCTGTTTTATTTCTCTGGTCTGTGAGTATTTTGTTTCGAATTTTCTTTATTTTGGTAATTTGAATTTGTTTAGGATTTCGGATTTAGTGCTTAGGATTTAGGTTACGGCCTCTGACTGCAACAGACCTATTTCTTTACGGCGTGTGCTTTTATCGTTTCCTCTGCTTCCCTGCGCCATCGTTCAGGCCCGTTTTGCACGAATTTGTCGAACGATTCGTCATCGACTATCTGTCCTAACAGGGCCTTGCGCTCGATTTCATCGTGGACGTTTTTAATGATATGTTCTCGAATCGCCTCAAGCTCAGCCAGAAATTCCCCGTGCTTTTCTGTGAAAATCTTTTCTAATTTCTTCCTGATGTGTCCCGCGTATGCAGGGCTTTTGCCGTCGGTCCCGATTGCTATCTGTAAGTCCCCGCGATTAACTGCCGCCGGCACGTAAAAATCACAAAGCCCCGGCGAATCAACCACGTTGCACAGCACCTCAAGCTCCTGACAGTCCTTATATACACGCTTGTTCAGCTCCTCGTCGTCCGTCGCCGCTATCGCTAATGTCGCCCCGACAAGATAGTCCTTGGTATATTTGCTTTCGATTAGTTCCGATTTTCCCCCGGCACACAATCCCCGCAGCGCATCAGAAATTTTCTCCGCGACAACGACTAACCGAGCGCCCGCTTTCAGGACCGTCTCCGCCTTTCTCGCCGCAACCGTCCCGCCGCCGACTATCACAACTCGCCTGCCTGATAACTCCAGAAATATCGGATACTTCGCCATACCTGTTATTATACCGCGCAATCGCAATGTTCACTATTTAATTGAAATAATTCCCCTCCCGCATTAAACTGCCGCTAACACTTGTTATTTTAATTTTTGATTTTTAATTTCTGCGTCTTATTTATGGCTGTAAATCCTATAATACTCAGGCCGCCCTTGACTGACGAAATCGTCCGTTCTTTAAAAGCCGGCGACCAGGTCCTTATCACAGGCATAATCTACACCGCCCGCGATATGGCCCACAAACGCTTCTGCGATGCGTTGGCAGGGGGGCAATCACTTCCTTTTGACCTCAAAGGCGCCCTTATTTATTTCTGCGGCCCGACCCCCGCGCCTCCCGGCAAACCCATCGGAGCTGCAGGCCCCACAACCTCTTCCAGAATGGACGCCTTTAGCCCTATGCTTCTCGCCGCGGGCCTCAAGGCGATGCTCGGCAAGGGCTATCGCAATAACGAGGTCCGCGAAGCCATAAAAAGACACTGTGCAGTCCACCTCTCAACCATCGGCGGGGCAGGGGCCTTACTTGCCAAACATATAAAATCCGCCGAAATAATTGCCTACAAAGACCTCGGCCCCGAGGCCGTCCGCCGCCTCGAAGTCATCGATTTCCCCGCCGTCGTCGCCTACGATTGTTTCGGCAACTCCGTCTATAAATAAATCGGCTCTTAACCGATTCCAATCTCTTTGCTTGATTCCCAAAGCCCGTGAATGTTGCATAACGCCAGCGCGTGCAGCACCCCCGCCTTCGTCGTCTTCATCGTAATAACCACCTCGTGATGCGTATAAACCGGCCCTTTGTTTGCCCCTTCCGTTGACTCCCCGTGAGCGTTAAATTCCGCGTGTGCGATTTCATACGCAAATTTCTCGCCCGCCGCGTGCATATACAGTGTTATCCAGCGGATATGATGCTCCGTCGTGTTTGGATGCGCAATCTCTTTGCCCAATGTAACCTTCACCTGGAACATCTCGCCCGCCTTCACCGTATCCGGGCACTCAATCACCGGCACGTGCTTCTCCTTTTTCCAGTCCGCCTTCTGAATATGTGTCCCTAACTCTGCCATAATCTCACCTCGTTTTAATTTATAACAATAATGTTCCCGATACCTTATTTG
>CAYLXJ010000251.1:0-4149 GCA_964387385.1 uncultured Pirellulales bacterium | reverse complement strand
GTCGATAGTAACGATTACTTGCCCGACTTTTACTTTGTCGCCCTGCCTTACTTTTACTTCGACAATTTTCCCTTTTACAGGCGACGGCACCTCGAAAGCCGCTTTTTCGGTTTCAAGCTCGACAAGCGACTGGTCCTTCTCGACGAAATCGCCGGGCTTAACAAGCACCGCGATAACGTCGCCTGTGCTGACGTTTTCCGAAATTTCCGGCAATCGAACCTCTGTAATCATAACTGGTCCCCTCAAGCAAGTAACGGGCTGACTTTATCCGGGTCTATGCCAAAATCCACAATCGCCTTTTTAGGCAAGGTCGCGTCAATTTTACCCTGTTCGGCAAGTGCACACAATGCCGACAGCGTTATGAAACGCGAATCGACCTCAAAATAATTTCTTAACTCCGCCCTGTCGTCGCTTCTTCCGAAACCGTCTGTGCCAAGTGCAATCAGCTTGCCGGGCAGCCATTTCGCAATTGAGCAGGGTAATGTTTTAACGTAGTCAGTCGCCGCGACAAAAACAGGCTGTTCATTTTTGAAACACTCTTGCACGTAAGACAATCTCTGCTTTTCTCCCGGGTGCAGGATATTCCAGCGGTCGGTCTCGATGCCGTCTGTATATAATTCTTTGTAACTCGTAACGCTCCAGACCTCGGCGGGCACTTTGTAGTCGTTTTCGAGGATTTGCTGCGCTTTGATTGCCTCGTTTAGGATTGCGCCGCTTCCCAGAAGCGTCGCTTTTATGCCCGATGTTTTCAGTGACGATGCCTTATATTTATACATACCTTTCAGGATGCCGTCTTTTACGCCTTGGGGCATCGCGGGCATCTGATAAAACTCATTCATCATTGTTATGTAGTAAAAAATATTTTCCTGCTTTTCATACATCCTGTATAGGCCGTCGCGGACAATCACCGCCATTTCGTATGCGAAGGCGGGGTCGTACGCCTTTAGGTTGGAGATGGCAAAATAAAACAAATGGCTGTGGCCATCCTGATGCTGCAAACCCTCGCCAGAAAGCGTGGTCCTTCCTGATATTCCGCCGACAAGGAAGCCTCTGGCCATAACGTCGCCAGCCGCCCAGACCAAATCAAACATCCGCTGACAGCCGAATATCGAGTAAAACAGATAAAATGGCATCGTGCTGACCCCGTGCGTCGCGTAAGCAGTTCCCGCGGCGATAAATGACGACATTGAGCCGGCTTCGGTGATGCCTTCTTCGAGAATAGCGCCATCCTTCTGCTCGTTATAGTAAAGCAAACTTTCCTTATCGACCGGCTCGTACAACTGACCCGTCGGAGAATAAATCCCTGACTGCCTGAAAAGCGCCTCCATTCCGAACGTGCGCGCCTCGTCGGGCACAATAGGGACAATGAGTTTACCGATGGCGTTATCTTTCATCAGCTTTGACAGCAACCTGACCATAACCATTGTCGTGGCGACTTCCCTGCCCTCGCTGCCTTTGTAAAACTCATCAAAAAGCGCGTCCGCCGGCGTCTGTATCGGCTTTACATTGACAATTCTGGCAGGGACGTATCCGCCGAATTTGCTTCTTTGCTGCTGGATATATTTCATCTCGTCGCTGTCCTGGCGGGGCCTGTAGAAAGGCGCCTCCTGCACTTCGCCGTCTGGAACGGGAATTCCGAACCTGCTCCTGAAGTCGAGAAGCTCCTGCTCGTTGAGTTTCTTTTGCTGGTGGGTTATGTTTCTTCCCTCGCCCGCCTCGCCTAAGCCGTAACCCTTAATGGTCTGGGCCAAAATTACAGTAGGCGAGCCGGTATGCTCCACTGCGGATTTATAAGCCGCGTAAACCTTCACGGCGTCGTGGCCTCCGCGGCGTAATTTCTCAAGCTGCTCATCGGAATAATTTTTCACCATTTCCAATAGTCGCGGGTCTTTTCCGAAAAAGTCCTTTCGAATGTAATCGCCGCTCGATACGGCGTATTTCTGAAATTGCCCGTCCGGCACTTCCTCTAACCGTTTTAGCAGGAAGCCATCGGTATCTTTTTCAAGCAGCGCATCGTAATCTGACCCCCATATAACCTTAATGACATTCCAGCCGGCACCGTTAAAAATTGATTCCAGTTCCTGAATGATTTTCGAGTTGCCCCTGACCGGGCCGTCTAATCGCTGCAAATTGCAGTTGATTACAAAAATGAGATTATCGAGTTTGTCCCTGCCCGGAAGGCCAATCGCCCCCAAACTTTCCGGCTCATCCATTTCGCCGTCGCCGAGAAACGCCCAGATTTTCTGGTCAGTCGGCTTGATAAGTCCCCTGTTTTCGAGATAGCGGTTGAACCGCGCCTGATAAATTGACATTATCGGTGAAAGGCCCATCGAGACGGTGGGAAACTGCCAGAAATCGGGTTTTAGACGCGGGTGCGGATAAGAAGGCAATCCCCCTTCCGGCTTCAACTCACGCCTGAAATTCTCAAGGTCAAATCCCGTCAATCGTCCCTCCACAAACGCCCTGGCGTATATCCCCGGCGAGGCGTGTCCCTGAAAATAAATAATATCACCGGGATGCTCTTCGGTTTTGGCCCTGAAAAAATGATTGAAACCCACCTCATAAAGCGTCGCCGCCGAGGCGTATGTTGAAATGTGTCCGCCGATACCGTGTAATTCCCTGTTGGCCCGCACAACCATCGCCATAGCATTCCAACGGATAATACTCATAAGGCGCTCTTCGATTTCAATCCGGCCCGGGTAAGCCGGCTGCTGGTCGGCAGGTATAGTATTAATGTAAGGTGTAGTTGTCCCGTATCGAACGCTTACGCCGTATCCTTGCGCCCGCGCGTGCAATTGTTCGAGGATGGCCTTAACTCGCTGCGGCCCTTCGCTTTTGAATATATCATCAAGCGACTGAAGCCACTCCCTTGTTTCAATCTCATATAGTTTTGGGTCTTTACCGGCCATTTGTCGCTTACAGCTTCTCCGGCTTGCAGAGGTTTTTGTCGCTTTCCGCGACCCTGCCGCAGTTTTTGCACATAAACTGCGGATTTCTTACAAGCTCTTTATACTCCTTGGGGTTACTGTTCTGGAAACCGAGATTGTTCAGATAGCACAGGTGCTTATCGTGTCCCGGATGCGGCATTTCAACTTTAGCCATATTCTTTCCTCCAAGCTCTATTCATTGCCTAATATAGTCACTTATTGGAATCCTCATTTAGAATATACTATGGTTAATCAAAATAAATAAGGAAAATACTTAATCGTGCTTCGTAAATGCCTATCCTGACCACCATTAATGTCCCTATTCAAACTTGTCATAAAATATTTTGTTTTCAGCGAGGCCGAGGTCTTTGATGACTTTGATGGCGGCGTCAATCATACCGGGGCTGCCGCAGAGGTATGCCTCGCATTCGGGGGCGTTTTTAAGGTTTTTTTTGACGGCCTCGGTAACGAGGCCGATTTGGCCGTCCCAGTTTTCGCCTTCTTCAGGTTTCGCGACGACGGGGATAAATTTATAATCAGGAAGTTCCAATTCGAATTTGCGCATAAGGTCGGTTAGAAACAGTTCCTTAACCTTATTTGCGCCGAAAAAATACGTGGCTTTTCGCTTGTTGGCGGTATTTTTCATATAGTGGAGGATACATTTAATCGGGGCCATACCAGAGCCGCCGGCGATAAAAACAATCGGCGCTTCGGTATCTGATAACTGGAATTGTCCGTAAGGCCCGTTGACTTTCACAGTGTCACCCACATTGAGATATTCGAAACAATAAGTCGTGCAAATACCGCCGGGGACAAGACGGATAATCAGTTCGATATTATGCCTGTCTGCCGGGTCACTTGAAACCGAGTATGCCCTGTAAATCTCCTCGCTGCTTTTTTCGTAAACTGGCGTTAAAAGCTGGACGTACTGGCCGGGGATATAATCCATCGTATCGGGGGCAATCAGCTCGAAACGGAACTGTTTTATATCGTGGGTCAGGTCGATGATTTCGGTGCATTTGCAGGTGTACTCTTTTATGCTGAACAGTTCTTTTGGAACCAGTATTTTAAGGTCGTTTCGGACTTTCACCTGGCAGGACAGGCGCACGTTTGACTGTCTTTCTTCCTTGTCGAGATACGGCTCTTCTGTCGGTAATAACAGGCCACCCCCTTCTGTGACCTTGAGCTTGCACAGGCCGCAGGTGCCCCGTCCGCCGCAGGC
>CAYLXJ010000250.1:0-4155 GCA_964387385.1 uncultured Pirellulales bacterium | reverse complement strand
GTCGTCCCGCAACCGGCCCGAAACAGTCGCGACGGCGTGAAAAACAGTAGGATGCGCTTCAATTGTCCTCGGCTGTGAAACCATTCTTGTGCCCGGCCTGCATATTCTTGCGACGTCGTTTCGCTCGAGGTCGATAATCATATTCAGCTCGGCCTTCTCTTTTTCGCTGTTGAGAAGCTGCTGAAAATTCTCCGCGTTGGTCTGTTTTGTTTCCGGATTTGTTTCTTCAATTCGCTTTCTTGTTCCCTTTATTGGCTTTGTGCTTATAACGCCGTCCCTGATTGTAATAAACATCTCAGGCGACGCGCTGACAATTTGAAAATTATCTGCGTCGATATAAGCCGAGTACGGACTTGGATTGAAACGGTTTTGCCAGTTAAAAAGGTCAATTGGCCGGGCGTTGTATTTACAGTCGAAACGTCGTGAGAAGTTTATCTGATAGACGTCGCCATCATAAATGTGGCGTTTTATCTTTTCGAACGCCCTTAAGTAATAATCTTTTGTCATATTTGCCTGGATTTTAGCAAAATCAATTTTCTCGATATCAGCGGGCAAAAACGCCGGCGATTCAATAGTTTTTGCCTTGTCGATTAAGCCGGCCAGATACGATAACTTCTCCTGAGTCGTCTCAATATCATCTTCTAATTCCAGAGCGATTAGCCAAAATTCCTTTTCGCGATGGTCATAAGCAATCAGCCGGTCATAAAAGCAAAGGCGAATCAACGGCAATCGCAAATTGTCGACTTGCTGCGGCACTGGTTCTATAAATCTGCCGAGGTCATAACTGAAAAAACCGACCCAGCCGCCGGTAAACATCCCCTGAGGCAGCGGGCTTGAGTTTAGCTTATATCTGCCCAAGGCTTTTTCCAGTTTCTCAAAGGGCCTCGATTGTCCCATCCTGAATTCGAATATCTCTACAGACCTTGCCATCCAGTAGCTGAAACCATTTACGCTGGAATTGCCGCCGAGAATGGCCGGCTGCGGTTGTCTTGAAATGATTTCACTTAAACAGGAAATATTGATGTCAGCAGTGATTTTATAGCAATGCAGGTCTTGAATCTTGCGTCTTGGGTTTTGTGTCTTAACAGCAATCGGGATCATTTTATCCGCCCTATCTCGAACTGCTCTATAATCTGGACGCTTGCGGACGTGCCGATTCGGTCTGCGCCCGCTTCTAGCATCGCCAGGGCTTCCTCCGCCGTGCGTATGCCGCCTGCCGCCTTGATTTTGCAATGAGGGGCGTATTCCTTCAAAAGTTTCACGTCCTCGACAGTTGCCCCGCCCGCGCGGTGCATACCGGTGCTGGTCTTTACGAAATCGACGCCGACCTTATCCACGATTTGGCAGGCGAATATTTTCTGTTCGCGGGTCAGGGCCGCCGACTCGATTATGACCTTGAGCAGGACCTTCGGTCTCATCGAATGACAAACATTTCGCACCGCTTCCAACTGCCTGCCGAGGTATTTTCCATCCCCTTCAATTATCGAGGCAATGTCCGCCACCATATCTATCTCGTCAGCGCCGGCGAAAATCGCCTCCTTCGCCTGTATAACCTTGACTTTCGTAAAATCGGCCCCGAGCGGCAAAGACACCACGCCGCCTACCGCCACTTGTGTCTCGTGCAGCAAATCCGCCGCAACGGGTATCCAGCGGGGATTAACTGAAACCGCACAAAAACCGTATTGACTTGCCTCATTACACAGCCGGCCTATCTGCTCGCTTGCTGCCTCGGCCTTCAAAAGCGTATGATCGATTACGCCTGCCAGTTCCTTGACGCTGTTTATTTTCATTTTACACCTGAAAGCTTAACCTTCTTTGCTAACAATCAAAGCAGCAATGCCTGTTGTTAATCCTGTTTTGAGTATAATTGTTCCCATCGCCAAGGCAACACAGAAACCGAGCATTGTATCGAGGGGCCAGGGAACAAAATCGGGGATGCCGAAGTTATGTGCCTGCTCTGCGTTTAATAAGCCATTGCTGCTCACCACCCAGAAAATCAATAACATCAGTGCAAACGAAACTGTCGGCAGACAGCCATATAACGAAATAAACAATGTTTGTCTGATGATATTTCGTTTCGACATAAGTCCTTTGAGCCACAGGCCGAATATCGCGCCCCAAACAATAGCCATACCGATTGTGAAAACCTGCGTGCACATACCGAAAGCAAACGAAAGACACTCAAGAAAATATATACCGAGCATAATCGCGTAATAAACGAGAAAGTTTTTTTGACTCCCGTTGATTTTTCGTAATTGCTTTGCTGTCGGGATAGCTCCCCCGAATCCCGCAGCGAGGTTTGTAACTATTAAACTGATGACCAGGGCTTTCTCTGCAAAGTCAGTCATTACAGGATTTCAATCCGATTTAATATATTTTTTCTTTTTGAAGAATTCCAAAGCGCAGTCCATATTATCAAAAATCTTTGTAGCGGTTTGTGTGACAAAAACAGAAGGGCTTTGTTTGGCAGGCCAGATTACAAAGGCCTCCTTTGCGGCCTCGTGGGCGTGCTGAAGCTCGCGTTCGACTCCGCTCGATATCGCCGCCCGTCCGTCGGTCAGCGGAGGAATAAAACTTATAATCATTTCGGACTGGTCAATAAGCATAAAATCCCGCGCGTAGGTCTGGCTGTAAATGTCGCGTTCGATTTGCCGAATCTGGTCGAGGTCCAGCCGGACGATTTTGTTGCCCGCGGCTATTTCGAGAAACTCCCTGCCGTCCTCTGCGGCCTGCAATGCCTGACGCGGCAGGAACGATTCCTCGAGGTCGCCGGGGTCAAAGCAGGTAAAATATTGTTTCATCACCCGCCTGAATTCGGCGATTTCTTTTTTCACGCCTTCGAGGTCAACAACTGCTGTCATAGGATAACTCAGGTAAGCGCGCTTTATTTTCGGTTCGAAAAGCAGGCGGTAAAACATCTCGACTGTGTCTTCGCCGACGCCTCTGGTAAGGCAATAAAACGGTGTCCGCTCGTTAATACCCTTGCAGAGCATTTCGGTCCCGATGATTTCCTCCTCGCGCCAGACAATCAGGTCTTTGAGGGTATGCTCGCTTGCATGCTCGCTCAGCAGCTGGCCGTGCAGGGCCGCGACGCCGTCAATCAGACAAATATATATATCGCCGTTGAGCTGTCGCATCTGGTCAAAATCAACGGCCGGAAAAAGACCGTGCCGCCAGCGAAACGTCGCGTGAGTATTTACTATGAGATTCGGGGCTGATTTAGCCTTTGCGATTATGTCTTTGAAAACACTTCGTCGAAGTGAGTGCAGCCGTTTAAGCGGTATGTCGAGGATTTTCCCAGGCGCGATATCCGGTGCCTCGGCATACATCATATCACCGACGCTGCACAAGAGGACCTCCTTACCCCTTTCGGCAGCCAAACGGCAAACCTTCTCGAGGTAACTTTTCTTGTTGAGACCAACCATCCCTGTAACGACAATCACCATAAGACCTCAGACCAGAGCCCCTTACAGGTTTTTCAAACGTTGCTGGATATCGTATTCTCTCAGGGCGGCCACAATCTCGCCCATATTGCCGGCCATTATCTTGTCCAAGTTATAAAGCGAAAAATTTATCCTGTGGTCGGTAACGCGGTTCTGCGGGAAGTTATACGTCCTGATTTTCTCGCTGCGGTCGCCTGAGCCAATCATCGTTTTGCGTTTCGCGTCGCGCTCGGCGGTCTTCTGGCTCTGATAAAATTCATACAGCCTGCTTCGCAGTATTCGCCACGCCTTTGCGCGGTTTTTATGCTGGCTTTTTTCCTCCTGCATACGGACTGTTATGCCCGTGGGTAAGTGTTCGAGCCGGATTGCGCTGCTTGTCTTGTTGACCTTTTGTCCGCCGGGGCCGCTTGACCGGCAGGCCTGCTCGACAACGTCTTCGGGATTTATCTTGATATCGACCTCTTCCGGCTCAGCCAATACCGCCACTGTCGCCGCGGATGTGTGAATTCTTCCCTGCGCTTCGGTCTCCGGGACCCTCTGGACGCGATGTCCACCTCCTTCATAACCGAATTGCGACCAGACGCCTTCACCTTTGATTCCGAAAATCACCTCGCGAAAACCGCCCTTGTCCGTTGTGCTGAAATCAAGGTCCTCGACCTTCCAGCCGCGGGACTGCGCGTATTTGACATACATATTGTAAAGGTCTCTGGCA
>CAYLXJ010000249.1:0-4206 GCA_964387385.1 uncultured Pirellulales bacterium | reverse complement strand
GCGACAGCGAATTCAATATCCCCGGCAAACACGCTTTGGCTGTATGCGATGAATTTATCAGCCGCAAACTCGGTAATCGCCTCAAATGGTACACGTATATGGCGGTTACGCCTTTCGACGCACAGTTGGCCTCGGCTATGCGAAGGGCCGGCTGCGTCGGTATCGACTTCACGGGCGATTCCGCTTCAAGCGTAATGCTCAAAACCTATCGCCAGTCCCATACTGCCGACGACCTCGCTTCAGCAGTTCGATTGTGCAGGCAAAACGATATAAAGATAATGATTGACCTGCTTTTAGGCGGCCCCGGCGAAACACCCCAAACCGCTAAACAAACAATCGACTTCATAAAACAAATCAATCCTGATTGTGCCGGTGCCCCCTTAGGCGTGCGAATCTACCCCGGCACCGAAATGGTCAATATCGTCGCTGCCGAGGGGAAATTAGAAACCAACCCCAATATAAAACGAAAATACGCCGGCCCCATTGATTTATTCCAGCCGACTTTTTATATCTCGCACTTATTAGGCGAACGACCCGCCCGCCTGATTAAGGACTTAATCGCAGGCGACAAACGCTTCTTCGAACCAATCGACGAATCCGACCCCGCTTTGACGGACCACAACTACAACGACAACACCGAGTTAGTCAACGCCATTAGAGACGGCGCCCGCGGCGCCTACTGGCACATCCTCTATAACTTACGTTGCTAATCGAGGATTACCTGCTCGTCGTATTCTGGGGCGGCGACGGGCCAGGAGGTTTTTTTTGTGAGGAATTGCTGGAAGGCGTCTTCGGCTTCGGGTTCGCCGTGGACTAAGAAGATTTTTTTGGGGGGGTTTTTGAATTTTTCGAGCCAGTCGAGCATTTCGTTTTTGTCGGCGTGGGCCGAGAGACCCGTGATTTCGGCGATTTTGGCTTTGACTTTGTATTTCTGACCCAGGATTCGCACGTGTTTTGCGCCATCGACGATTTGTCTGCCGAGTGTGCCGATTGCCTGATAGCCCACGAACATAATCGTGCTTTCTTTTCTTGTGATATTATTGACGAGATGATGCTTGATTCTGCCCCCATTGCACATCCCTGAGCCGGCGATAATCATACAAGTGCCTTTTATGTGGTTGATTGCCTTCGATTCCTCGCCCGTCGTTGTGATTTTCAAGCCGGGCAAATCGAAAGGCGTCCGTTTTCCTCTCATCATTTGCAGCGCCTCCTCGTCGAACAGCTCCGGATGGCGTTTGAAAATCTCGGTAATCTCGACCCCCATCGGGCTGTCGAAAAAAACCATCAAGTGCGGTATCGCGTCTTCCTGTAGAAGCTGGTTAAGATAAAAAAGGATTTCCTGCGAGCGCTCCAGCGCAAATGCCGGCACGACGATATTGCCCCCGCGTTTGCAGGTCGAGTTTATGCACTCTGCGATTCGCGACTTTACTTCACTCGCTTCGCGATGAACCCTGTCGCCGTAGGTCGATTCGATGATGAGATAATCGACTCCCTGCGGGATGCTTGGGTCGGGCAAAATCGGCCTGCCGGCCCTTCCCAGGTCGCCTGTAAATAAAACCGTTCTTCGCTCGCCGTTTTTGCTGATTTCTGCTTTTATCATTGCTGAGCCGAGCACGTGCCCCGCATCGCAAAGGGTAAATTCAACACCGTCGCCAATCCTGACGTTTTTGCCATAATCGACCGGCTCAAAATATGGGAAGCAATTCTGGGCGTCCTGAATCGTATAAAGCGGCACTTCAGGAAAGGGGCCCTTCCTGCCTTCCTTCTCGTGTCGTTTACGCTTATGTTCTGTGTCTTCTTCCTGCAGTTTCGCCGAATCCAGCAGGATTACGCGCGCGATTTCCGCCGTCGCCTGCGTGCAGTAAATCCTCCCCTTAAAGCCGTCGCGGACTAATTTCGGCAATAGTCCGCAGTGGTCCAAATGGGCGTGCGTCAACAGCACCGCGTTTATGCTGTCAGGCGGCACCGGAAACGGGTCCCAGTTGCGAGCTAAGTACTGTCTTTCCTGATAAAGCCCGCAGTCAACAAGCAATCGCGTCCCGTTTGCTTCCAGCAAGTGCCGCGACCCCGTAACGTTCCGGGCAGCGCCTAAAAACCTTAATTTCAGCTCCATACAAAATCGTCTTTCGTCCTTTGGTTACGCTGCTCGTTTCGTCTTTCGTTTATCGGTTGCGTTTTTGACGATGTTTAACGATTTACGCAACCGAGACGACCCGCGCAACCGCAACCGTTTGACGTAACCATTGCATAATCTACTCAGATATAATAAACTTTCGGCTAATGAATGCCAAAGTATTTATATTTACTATACTTGCGCTTCTGTCCTTAGTGCTGACGACTTTTTTCTTTGTGGGCTGCTCCGACAAAGATGCCGATGTTACCGTCCTGAAACTCGCTCACGCCCTCGATATAAGCGCTCCCGTCCACAACGGTATGGTTTTTATGGCTGAAAAGGTCAGGGAAAAATCGCAGGGCAGGATGAGAATCGACATTTACCCCAGCGAACAACTGGGTTCCGAACGTGAATGCGTCGAACAATTGCAGGTTGGCGCCCTGGCCATAACCAAGGCCTCGTCGTCGGCCATCGAGGCGTTTGTCCCGAAAATGAAAGTCCTCGGCCTGCCCTATCTTTTTCGTGATTCAGAACATTTCTGGAAAGCGCTTTCAGGCCCCATAGGCAAAGAGCTTTTGGCAGCCGGCGAGCCGGTAGGCCTCAAGGGGCTTTGTTTCTACGACGCGGGAGCCCGCAGCTTTTATACAAAAAACAAACTCGTCGAGACCCCCGCCGACCTCAAGGGTATGAAAATCCGCGTCCAGAAAAGCGAAATGGCCATCAAAATGATTCTCGCGATGGGCGGCTCCGCCACGCCTATCGACTGGGGCGAGCTTTATACCTCGCTGCAGCAGGGCGTCGTTGACGCCGCGGAAAATAATCCCCCCAGTTTTTCCGATTCCAAGCACTACGAGGTCTGCAAATACTATATCCTCGATGAGCATACTATGTGTCCCGACGTGCTTTTGATAAGCACGTTTGTCTGGAACAAGCTCTCGCCAGAGTTTCAGCGAATCCTTCAGGAGTCGGCTGATGAGTCGGTCGTTTTTCAGCGTCAGCTTTGGGCGCAAAAAGAAAAGGAAGCACTCGAAAACGTGGAAAAAGGAGGCATTCAAATCACACATCCCGATAAGACCCCGTTTCGTCAGGCCTCGCAGGCGGTCTGGAAGGAATTTGAAGGGACCGAAATCGGCGAACTGGCCGTCCGTATTTCGCAGGTGCAGTAAACAATGCTTGCAAAAGCCAAAAAAATCCTCGATAAGACGCTCGAATTGCTGGTGACGGTTTCAATGGGTTTTCTCGTTCTCGACGTCGTCTGGCAGGTGCTCACGAGATATGTTCTCAAAAACCCAAGCTCCTGGACGGAAGAATTGGCGACGTTTTTGATGATTTGGGTGGGCCTGCTCGGCGCCAGCGTCGCTCTTAACCGCGGTGCTCACCTCGGCATCGATTATCTTGTAACGAAACTTTCTAAGAAAAACGCCTTATTAGTCGGCTTGTTTGTATTTGCTTCTATAGCCGCTTTTTCGCTTCTCGTTATGGTTATCGGCGGCGGCCAGCTTGTCTTCAGGACGCTGATTACAAAACAGGTCTCGCCCGCGCTTGGCCTTAAAATGGGATATGTTTATCTCGCCATTCCCATAAGCGGCTTTTTCCTTGTCATTTACGCCATTGAACTTTTTCTCGAAAACCTTAGGAAGCTTTTCTGACACCTTATGACAGCAGATGCCTGGGCAGTTACGGTCCTCGTAGCGAGTTTCGCGATACTCGTTTCGCTTAACGTTCCTGTGGCTTTTTGTATGGGAATAAGCACGCTGCTGGCCGTCATCGTCGCGGGCGACCTGCCCTCGTTTCTCATCGTCGCCCAGCGTATGGCAACGGGCATCGACAGCTTCGCTCTTCTTGCCATTCCCTTTTTTATTTTGTCGGGTCTATTTATGGAGCGGGGCGGCATCGCACGCCGTCTGATTGATTTTGCCGAGGTAATCGTCGGCAGATTACGCGGCGGACTTGCCTTTGCCAATATCCTGACCTGTATGCTTTTCGGCGCAATTTCCGGCTCGGCAGGCGCCGCCGTCTGCTCCGTCGGCGGCTTTATGATTCCCGAAATGAACAAGAAGGGCTACGACCGCGACTTTAACGCCTCTGTCAGC
>CAYLXJ010000248.1:0-4212 GCA_964387385.1 uncultured Pirellulales bacterium | reverse complement strand
AGCTCGTCAATTACCTTATAAATCTGCGCCTTCGACCCTACGTCGATTCCCCGTGTCGGCTCATCCAGCAAAAGCACGTCCACCTTGTGATGTAACAGCCGGGCTAACGCAACTTTTTGCTGATTGCCTCCTGATAAATCCAATACCTTCTGCCGGGGACTTCGGCAGCGAACGCTTAACTGCTGTATCATCGCCTCACAATCCCTGTCCTGTCTGGCGGGTCTTACTATAAGGGGCATTCTCGAAAGCGTCATATTGTCCGCGATACTAAGCCCGAGCGCAAGCCCCTCGGCTTTGCGGTCCTCGCTGACCATTCCCGCCCCCTGAAACCAACGTTTCACAGGCGACGCAGGCCCCGTGTAAATTCCAATGCGTATCTGTCCCTTTCGCACAGGGTCAAGTCCGAATATACTTCGTAACAGTTCCGTTCTGCCCGCCCCGACAAGCCCCGCTATGCCCAATACCTCTCCCTGCCTAAGCTCAATACTCGCCGATTTGAGCTTATCAGCGCCCTCCAAATTTTCAATTTCCAAAATCGTCTCGCCCGGCCTGCGGGCCGAACGGGGGTAAAGCTGCTCAACTTGCCTTCCTACCATTAGCGATATTATTTTTTCCGTGCTTATTGACGCGGTATCTGCGCTTCCCGCGACGCGTCCATCTCGCAGAACTGTTACCCTGTCCGAAACCTGTTTGACCTCTTCGATAAAATGAGAAATATAAATTATGGCCTTGCCCTGCCTTTTCAATCGGCCGATTATTTCGAACAGCCGCTTCACATCTTCCCGCGTCAAGCTGCTCGTCGGCTCATCTAAAACAAGTACCCGGCAGCCATATGCAAGGGCACGGGCTATCTCCACTAATTGCTGCGAGCCGACCGATAATCTGCCGACTTTTGCCTCAGGCCTCAATTCCGGGTTCGTGAACTGACTTATCGCCTCAGTCGCCAGCCGCCTGACTTCCTTCCATTGTATCATTCCCATTTTGGCCGGCTCCATCCCCAGCACTATGTTTTCCTCGACGCTCAAATGCGGCGCAAGCGACAATTCCTGATAAACAATCGCCACGCCCGCATATCTGGCCTCTAAAGGATTTGCCGGTTTATATTGTTTTCCTCCCAGCGACATCTCTCCCGCATCAGATTGTATCGCTCCCGAAAGAACTTTCATAAGCGTGCTTTTACCCGCCCCATTTTCCCCCACAAGCGCAAGCACCTCACCGGTCGCAACTTTGATGCCGACGTCCTCAATCGCAACGGTTGCACCGAAACGCTTGCTGACCCCTTTCATTTCAAGAAAAAAGTCCCGATTTGTTGTCTCTACTCTTTCAGCCATTTCCTGAAATCCGGCTCAAGCAGGTTCTTTATCTTTTCTTCGTTCATATTCTCAGCCGTCGCGACCTCAGAGCCGGTGTCTATTTTTTTTTCAACTTGTTCCCCCTGCAGATGCGCCACAAGCGTCTTGACGCCGAGGTAACCCATATTTATCGGGTCTTGCAGGACAAGCCCGTGAATATAACCTTGTTTTAAGGCCTGCACTAACCGGTCCGAACTGTCGAAGCCGACATATTTTACCTTGCCCGCTATTTTGCTGTCTTCCAGTGCCCGAAGCATCGCGAATGTCGTTGACTCGTTGGGAGTGAATATCCCGTCGATTGTCAGGGAACCGTCCGGCTTTCTCAGGGGTGCCAGCAAATTCTCGCTTGCCTGATACGCGCTTTCTGTCGTAGCCCCGCCGTATTGACTTGCGCTGACGACCTCGATTTGCGGGAAATTCTCTTTGAGCACGTCTAAAAATCCCTGCTCGCGGTTCATTGTGCTTGCCGAACCCTCCTGATAGCGAAGCATTATCACCTTGCCCTTGCCGCCGAGGATATTTGCCAGATGTTCTCCTGCTTTTCTTCCCCCGACGTAATTGTCTGTTGCCACAAAGCTGACGTAGTCATCGCTTTTAAGGTCGCTGTCGATTATGACGACGGGTATCCCGTTATTCACCGCGTCTTTCACCGGCGCCCTTAAGGCCGTATCATCCAGCGGCGCAAGCACAATCCCCGACACACCAGCCGTAACAAAATCCTCAACCACCCGTATCTGCGATTCCCTGTCGTCCTCTTTAAGAGGTCCTTTCCAGATTATCTCAACGTCAACTCCCGCCTCCTTCAATTCCTGCTCGGCTTTTATCGCCCCGGCGTGTATCGACTTCCAGAATACGTGTGTTGTTCCTTTCGGTATCACAGCTATCCGGTATTTTTTCGCACCCTGCTGTTCTTTTTGCTTACAACCGGATATCCAGAACGAAACAAGTGCTGCTATTGTGATAACCGCCGCAATCCTCAATATACCCTTCATATCCAATCTCCTGACAATAAACCAATCCCGCGGTAGCGGTAATACGTTTATTTAAAAACCAACGCTATTTTTCACCTAATCGGGCTTTTGTAAAGCATTTTTACTCGGTTCAGGAATTTCTTAATCCCGGAAGGGAGTAGGATTTTAGCTGAAACAAATTTTAAAAGTCGCTTGACAAGTATTGCCTGTTTCAAGAAACTTGTATATAATTGCCGATTGAATAAGGGGTGGGCTTATGAAGCTGAAAAAACGGGAACCGAGCGGTAGGGAAAAAGGCCCGGGGGCGATTGAACTGCTTGAGCGGCTGAGGGAGAAAGTTTATTGCGATAATCCTTCAGCGGCCCGTCACGCCGCGTTTAATCTTTCCTGGATGCAGGAAGATGGCTACGAAATCCTGAAAGAGGCGATATACAGCAACGCCCCGAGGTCTGCGAAAGGTGCAGCGGCTTACGGCCTGCGCAAGATGCGAGGGAGAATGAGAAAACAGGCGTTTGCTCTGCTCGAAGAAGGGCTCAAACACGAAAATGTAGATACGCGACAGGTATGCGCGAGAGCGCTTATGCTTGAAAAACAGGCCAAAGAATCTTCTAAAGAAAAAACGCCTCAGCAGCCGCGGCAGAGGCAGTTTGGGCCAAAGCCCAAATTCAGGATTTCTGAAATCTCGCATCAAAGGCCTCCTCAAAGATACATTCCGAGAAATGAGAGAAGAAACCCTCCCCATTCGTCAAGATTCAATCGATAAAAACATCCATTACACCTGAACCGTGAGCAGAAAATATTTTTGACCAGGGCCGATAATATCGATTTATCGATTGCACAGACGAAATTTATATCCTCGATTTTTCTTTATGGCGAAGCCGGCCTTGAATTTTTACGGCAAAGCTGATAAAATTACATTATAAGCGAAATACCGGGGGATTGAATATTCACACAAAATTGCGGGGGATGGAATGGTTTTTCTTAATGCATTTCTCGAGAAGTTAGGATTAAAACAAGTTCTTTCCAAAACTCATGGTAACAGTAAGTTGGCCGATTATCAAAAGTATCTGGCCGACCGAAGCGAAGATGGCATTGCCGTCATAGGAATCGAGGGAACGATAAATTTTGTGAACGGTGCCTGCACCAAGATGCTTGGATATATAAACAGAGACGAACTTGTCGGAAAGAACATTAAGCAGTTTTATGCCGGCAAGGCCGCGGATGAATTCAGCCGGTTTATCTCGCAAACAAAACGGCTTAACTGGTATATCGGTGCAATAGAGCAGTCCCGATGGAACGGTGCATCATTTCCAGCACAGTTAAAAATGGTCGCCCTGAAGAATGACTCTGGAAAACTCACGGGCATTCTGTTGATTATGGAGGACCTTTCCAGAATCAGCCAAACACAAAAGGAGATTCAGCGGACTGCCTGTGAAATGGAAACACTCAAGACGCGGCTGCGCCAGTTCGAAGAGAAGCTTGCCCGCCGTAATCAGCTCGTTGCCGTGGTTGATAAAAACGACGAGGAATCCGGCGAGGGACAGCCGGCGCTATCGGTACCAATAGGCGAAATCAGACAGCTTGCCGAAATGGCAAAACGCTTCAGATAATCAACGTTTATCTGTTATCTGTCATAAACTTTATCATCACATGGGTTATTACCTCCTTTTCTTATGCCGTATTGAAGCGTTTTTGATATTGACAGAACGGCTGTAAATTTTGGTATAATATAAAAATAGATGAGTTTAACGGCAGCCGAACGTCGCCCAGCGATGGGCGGGGGCGGGGGACCCGGTTTTCTGGGGCGTATTCCCGGCTCAATGCTCGAAAGAGTTTGCCGAAGTCCGGGATAGGGCACTTTCAAGCCCGAGCCCGACAGCTAACCTCGT
>CAYLXJ010000247.1:0-4213 GCA_964387385.1 uncultured Pirellulales bacterium | reverse complement strand
CCAGCCCGACGGCACAAATACCTTCAAGCTGTAATTTCCTAACGTTGCGTTTCCCTTATAAGGCCCCATCGTCATTCCTTCAGGCGCTTCGGCATTCAATGTCCATTCATCGTTGCTGTCCTCCCAGTTGCCTACTACTCTCGGTAAAGACGCGAAGCTATTGCTCGCCAAAACGATACAAATCAAACCAACAACACCCATCCATACCTTATTCATAATTCAACCGCCTTTCATAATTATTTTTAAACAGATCCGTTCGTAACTACAAACCAGGCAATAGCTTAAGGTATTAAATGGCGGATGTAAAGTTAATTTGGTTGCGTAGATCGTCTATTGGTTGCGCGACTCGTATCGGTTGCGTCAAACGTAGATCGGCCTTTTAGACGCAACCGTTCGACGATTGACGTAACGAGCAACGTAACCGCAACCGCTTAACGCAACCTCTCTCATTTTCCCTTCGTGACTTTGCATCTTAGTGGCTATTTCGTTAGCGACTTTATCAGAGCGATTTCGTTGGCGTCGAACGGCGTGCCGTCCTTGCGGAAAATGTCGTGATGCCAGAAGTTCGGCTCGGGGGCGTTGGGCTTAGAACCCCAGGGGAAAATTGTCTGCGTCTTGCCGTAAACAAGCCCCCAGTTTATCGCTCCGACGTTCTCCTTTTTCATTAAAGGCAGGTGCGTCTCAAACCTGCTGCCCGCGCCTCTCGCTATATATTCCGTGCAAATTACGGGCCTGCCGTATGATTTGTATTTGGCGATGTCGTTTTTCATTTGCTCAAGTCCTGAGTAATTGTGAAAACTGATTACGTCGGAATTGCTTAATTGAAATTCGTTAATATCGACGTGTTCCGGGCCGCCTGTCCAGACGCCAATCGTCATCGGCTGCTGCGGATTTGCCTTTCTCGCCCATTCGACAACCTTTTTCAAAAACGGCAGAATCTCTTTTGGCTTATGACTGTTGCCCGGCTCATTATACAAATCCCAGACAATCACCCTCTCGTCTTTGCTGAAGGACGTGAGTAAATCGTTGACGTAATTTTCAAAAACGGGATATAACGTTACGTCGTTGACCTCGTTATATCGCGGGCATTGCACCCACCCGGAATTATGAACTCCCGGCCTCGGCGCCGGCTGTTTGCCTAAACGTGCGTTGCCGTTCCAGCAGTCGTCGAACAAAACAAACATCACCCTGATTTTATGCCTCGCGCAGATTCCTAAAAAATCATCAACCCTGTCCTTGAAGCCGTTGGGGTCCTGCTGCCATACAAGGTAGTGCAGATAGACCCTGATAGTGTTAAAACCAATATCCTCAGCCCAGCCAAGCTCCCTGTCGATTGTATTGGGGTCGTATGTCTCCTTTTGCCACATTTCAAGCTGATTTATCGCCGTGCTCGGTATGAAATTACACCCCACCACCCAACCAACTTTCGCATACCATTCGTTTGCCTCCTCCTTCGTCATAACCGAATCAGAAGCAAAACAGGTCAACGAAAACAAAACGCTTGCACAGGCGACAAATACAGTTTTCATAATCTCTCCATCGTTATATTATTTGAAACAGCTGCTTTCCCCATCATACTCTGTTGTCGCATCCAAAGTTATATCTTACGCAGCCTAGGTGGCCCACCGCCGTGACATTCACCATGTGGATAGTCCATAAGCCATCGCTCGCCTGTATCCTCACAAATGTATTCTGTCTCCCAAGTATCTGGATTGGATTTGATCTCCTTCAGATGCTTACGAGCAAATTCCACCGCTTTTGCTCCGTTAAGCTCTTCTTTATTGCTATCGTTTATCATGACACAATCCCCATGGCAAGCAATAATGGGGATAGCTATAATTATTAGCTACTCTTGCTATTTGCATAATTGAATAATAATCCTTTCAGTCCTGATGTAAATACATGAAATTCGCTTTTATTTTCCTCTTAATCTTTTGTCTGATTTGGGAGGCAAATAATTTTCTGAGGAAACGACGCGTTTACCTGTTTTTTCTTCCAGCTCCAGGCGTGCTTTCCTGGCAATATGGCCGCCTTTTCTGCCAGCTTCTTCGTTTTCAGGCATTCCCATAGCATTCACGCTTTCGGCAATCTGGCGGGTTGAAAGTTCCGCAAGAGCGGTAAAAATCAGCTCGGCATCACTCATATGGTCGCGCAAATTCTGCGCTTTTAAGCCCTTGATGTTTTTATGCTCTTTTACCGTTACGCCCGACCATTCCTTGTGAATAATATTCGTGAGGATGGCAAACTCTTCGTCTTTTGTGATTTCATGGTCTTTCCAGTAATCGGTGAGCTTATTGCGGACCTCCTGTCCCATCATCCGCTGCTGAATCCATTTCTCACTTCGCCCGTGCTTTCGCCAGTTCTCCCTCGCTCTGTCGATAGACCTTGCCGGGTCAGCCATTTCCTGCATTCTCTCGTAGCCGACTTTGGCAAGCCATAGTTTTATCGGCTCGGCCTTGGGGCTTGGAATGGATTGAATCAGCCGCAGCAGTGTTTCGGGATTGGCAACGTCAGTGAGGTATTTTTTACCGTCTGCCGCCTCTAATTTCAGTCGGTTACATTTTGTAACCGACTCACTTCCCTCTTTGTTTAGGCGGTTTTTCAGCACTTTCCAGTAATTTCTTGCCGCCTGGTAGTCGGGCTGCTGTATCAACGCCTGAATAATATCTACCACCGAGAAATACCAAGTTTGCGTCTTTTCGTCGTAATGCCGGCGGATTTTGTATCCTTCAAATATGGCTAATGAGTTTGTCATAAATTTCCTCTAAGCTCCCGATTCGATAAATTTCAACCGGTTACAATTTGTAACCGTTTCATGCCAATTTCAGCCGGAGGGTAAGGTTTAATGAAATAATAATCCTTCCAGCCCTGATGTAAATAGAAAATGGCAGGCTGCTATCTCATATCGAGAAACGAGGCACGAGTCACCCCCGATTACAACATTCGAGGGCAGGCGAGCGACAATTTTTATTCCATATGTATGACGTTTGTTTTTCTGTCGGCGGACAGTGAGGCCTTTTTGATGGCGTCGTAAAGCTCGCGGGCGTATCTGACCTTTTTGAACATAAATTCAGGATGACTCTTGTCAGTCGTCGTCAAAAGCACAGAGCCGACCCCTACAATGCAATCCAGAAAGCTTCTGCGAAGCTTGATATCCACAATACGGAACATATCGAGGTTATCAACCTTGCGGTCGAATAGCCCCGTGCCGAATTCAATCCTGTCGGCGCTTATCTCATAATATGTAGCTTTAACCTGCATTGTCTTGAAAATTAAGACCAGCAAAGTCACAAGCCCCAGCGCAATCCCCGCTAATAGCCGGTATTTGCCGAATACGGCTGTCTGCTGCGTCGTCAGATTCAGCGCAGATAATCTCTCGATATGCCAGACAACTAATGTTACCGCAACCGCCAGCGCTATTGCGCCTTTGATGATAGTCCCTGCCATAATCCATAACGAGGGCTGGCCGCTGAAAAGCACATCCCCTTCTTGCCCTGAGCTTGTCGAAGGGGCTTGCTCTGACTCCCGCTGTTCTTCTTGGCCGGTGTTTCTCATTAGTGCTTTCGCCTTATCGGTATTGAGAAACTCCCCGCAAAAGCGGCACTTAACCGCCGCCGCCAGTATCGTTTCGGCACAAAACGGACACTGCCTTGTTTGTTGAGCTGTAGTAAGTTGCATTTTTCACCAAATCAGGAAGCGAATTGCTTTGCAGAAAACGTCATTCCGAGTGAGTCCCGATTCATCGGGACGAGTCGAGTAATCTGTTAATTTTAACAGATTTCTCCGCTTCGCGACGCTTTGCGTCGCTTCGGTCGAAATGACAACAGAATCTTTCTACAGAGCAGAAGCGAATACCAAGAAATCAGGCAATCAGGGTAACGCCCTTACGTTCCCTGTTATCCTGATAACCTGCAACCTGCTGTTCTGATACTCTGATAACCTTTCATAACATATATCGGAAAATACCCCTCAAACTGCTAAATACTAAATGCTGCCGTTGTCTTATTAGCTAACTTTCGATGTTTTCAGAACTTACAGAAATGAAAAAAATTGTAAAAAATTGTATAATTTGCTTGACATTATGTAATGAATACATTACATTATGTTTGATAAACAATACATAAGTTAGGAGAACAGATTATGAGCAAAATACAAAAAATATCGTGGTGGATAATTGCCTGGATATCGGTTGGTATGATTGCCGCGGCGATTG
>CAYLXJ010000246.1:548-4256 GCA_964387385.1 uncultured Pirellulales bacterium | reverse complement strand
TGCTTAGGCAGTAGCGCGCGTTTTTGTGCGCGGGGGGAATGGAGTTTCCTTCGGTATCGGTTTTGTCCTTGAACCATTTACCTGAGAAATTGATGCCCTCGCCGGGAATTTCGCAGCCCATACCGAGCCAGTAGGGTTTGCTGCCCGGGCCGATAAGAATGTTCGAGAAGATGACCTCGATGGGGCTTGTAAGGGCCTTGTAAATGACGGGGTCGTTTTTGGGATTGACGTCCTGAATGATTCCGAAGATGCCTTTTTCGACATTTACACAGCGCATAACGCCATTTTTTTTGCGGAAATAGGCGATGTCATCTCCGACGATTGACTGGCCGGGCAGCATCGCGGTGGCGGTTTTGCCACACGCGGAGGGAAATGCGCCCGTGAAATAGGTAACTCGGTTTTTCGGGCCGTGGACGCCCAAAACGAACATATGCTCGGCGAGCCACCCTTCTCGAGATGCCTTCTGGATAGCCAATCGCAGGGACAGCTTCTTAAGCCCCATAGTGTTGCCGCCGTATTGGGTATTGACGGAATATACAAGTTCTTCATCGAGGTCGATATAAACGCGGCGCAACGTGTGATTTTTGCTTACTCTGTTTTCGAGTTCACCCTGGGAGTGCAGGAACCTGAAGAAGTCGGGGTTGTCGCCATTTTTTTTGAACTGCTCATAGCCGGGGCGATACAGGAGAGATTCACTGTGGACGACGTAGGGGGAATCGGTAATCTGGACGCAGGGAATAGCGAATTCAGAACCGGCGGGGCCGAGAGTCCAGAAGCAGACGAGCATTTGTCTGTCGGCCATCGAGTTTTTCAGCAGGTCACGGATTTCTTTGGTTCCTGCCTGTTTTTCGACGGATTTGAGGGATTCGCCTAAGGACGAGCCGGCGGGCAGCAGGTATCTTGTGCTGAAGGTATCGCGACCCTGGTCGTTAATACCATCGAAATGGCAGGTGTGGCCTTTGATATCGAGGGGGATTTCCTCTCCTTTTTCGACAGCGAGTTTTCGAATATAGGCGATATCGTCCGGGGAATCGGTGCAGACATAGACGGACGCAGGATTAGTCAATTCGACGGCATCGGCAACGAAGCGGTTCAGCTTGTCGTTGGCAATAGCCATCAGGCGACGGTAATTTTTGTCGTCGAGTTTGGTTTTTAAAATGTCCATAAATTCACCTGCTATACGTTCTTTACTGTTTTTTGGCTCAAAAAATCGCAAGAGTATAAACAATCGAGAGCGTTCCCGTCAAATTGTTTTTTGAAAATGGTAACGAAAAGGGTGCGATTCGAGCTTGTGGTAATTTTACAATGGTTGCGTTAAACGGCTGCGGTTACGCGGCTCGTATCGTAAAGCGCCGATTGTCTGGACAAGCTCTGCCCTATAACAATAAAACAGCGTCGTCGTGCCGACTCCCGTAAGGGACGCCTAACGGCGGACGGCTAAACATTACAGGGCGTCCTGGGCGGCTTTGGCGAGGTCTAATTTGGCGTCGATGACGGCCTGCTCGATACATTTTTTCCAGTTGTCGCCGTATTGCTCTTTATATTTGGGATTTTCGTAGGCGTAGATAATCGAGCGAGAGGCGTTAATCAATGCGCCGCAGCCGTCTTTTTTACAGAAACGAATGCAATCAGCTGCGGAAGCCCCCTGTGAGCCGTAGCCCGGGACGAGGAACCAAACCTTGTCATATTGTTTACGCAGGTTGGCTGTTTCGTCAGGGCTCGTTCCGCCGACAACCATACCGATATTGCTGTAGCCGGCTTTGCCGAGATGTTCGGGCTTATTAGCGATTTCGCCGACGACGGCAGCGATTTTCTCATAAACCTTTTGGCCATCAGCGCAGGCGCAATCTTGAATTACGGCTGCACCAGGATTACTTGCGCGGACCCAGACAAAAACACCTTTGCCGTTTTTTGTCGCTACATCGGCGAATGGCTCAATTGCTTCTGCTCCGGCGAAGCCATTAACAGTTATGGCGTCAGGTGCGAGGGTATCTTCGAGGCCGGCCAATTCGGGATTCTGCAAATGCGCCGCAGCGTAGGCCTCAGCGGTGTGGCCAATGTCGCCTCGTTTTACATCGCCGATGACCTCGATACCGAGCTCGTTTGCCTCGGCAACAAGGGCATAATAGGTTTCGACGCCTTCCCAGAGGTATTTTTCAAAAAAGGCGATGTTGATTTTGACGGCGGGCACCATCGGGGCGACGATGCGGAGGACCTGCGTGCTGTAATCGAAAACAGCGTCGATAGCTGATGAGACGTCGAATTCCTCGCTTAAGCCCTTGCGGCTTGTGATAGCGGAGGGAAGCCGGCTGTAAACGGGGTCGAGTCCGACAATCAAAGGTGTTCGTTTGGTCTTTACGGCATTAACGAGCCGGTCTGCAAAATGATTTGCCATATTTTTATGATTCCTTTCCAATTCATTACTCGGTTTTTACTTTCAGCAAACTGATTTTTGTCTTACTATAACCGCACGAGCAATTTTTAACAAGTGCTGAGCGGCAAATGATAATGAAAAAAGATACGACAGACGAGAAAAAAGGAGCGTTTAAAAAATATTTTTTGCCGGCGATTAGTATTGCGGCGACGATATTTGCAATCTCGCTGGTGCTTACGGCATACAGGCCCGGGCGATACGCGCCTGTTAAAATCACGGACCAGAACCAGGTAAGCCCCTATCTGACGCACCAGCTAATGCCTGATATTTACAACAACGCGCAGCGAGGCGAGGCGTTCGAGGTTGTAATCGGGCAGGCAGGCCTGAACGATATCGTGGGACGACTGCCGCAGCCGATAAGATTGGGCAACATTACCCTCGATAAGCCGCAAGTGATTTTGGCGAATGAGGAAATTATTGTGATGGCAACGGTGCGGTCGAGGCCGATTGATTTTTTCGTAACTGTCGAATTGAATCCTGAAATAAACGAACAGGGTCTGCTGAATCTTCGCATCGACAATATAAAACTTGGTGCGCTGAGCATAACAGGCCTTGCCAAAAGGATAGGCGAGGGAGTTTACACGAACTGGGAGGCCGTAACGGAGGCCGAACCGAACGAACCGGCATCTCAGATATGCCGGTCGTTGCTGCGAGACGAGCCGTTTGAGCCGGTGTTTGAAATCAGGGGCAACAACGTGCGAATTTCACGAATCGACGTGAAAGCAGAAAGTATAACTATAAAATTTTCACCGGTGCAGGAGAAAGAAAAGAACACGGCGAAGCGAGGCGCATTATAGGACGCTTGTCCTTCTGAATGACCACAAGCCCGATATTGCTCTTTTTTACGGACAAATTCCCCGTCTTTTAGCAGAAGTAATAATCAGAAACTTTATCGTCTGCGGTTTATTAACGATACTATAAAAAAGGGCCTATACATTTTTGGGGGTTTAGTTATGGACAACTTAGATACGAACGACAAGGAACGGACGCTTAGCAAAGAGCAGTTAGCTGCCAAGCTCAAAAAGGTCGAGGAAGAATTCAAGGACTTCGCTTACATTATATCTCACGATATGAAAGCACCCCTGCGAGCGGTCAAGGCACTGACGGAATGGCTAGCGACGGACTACGCCGACAAGTTCGATGCGGACGGCAAGGAGCAGTTGAAGCTATTAATGAGCCGGGTAGCGCGGATGCACAATCTTATTGACGGGGCATTGCAATACTCGAGAATCGGCCGAGTCACGGAAGAGCCGGAGCAGATAAACCTCAATCAG
>CAYLXJ010000246.1:0-538 GCA_964387385.1 uncultured Pirellulales bacterium | reverse complement strand
GGTATTCAGATTACAGTTGAAAACCAACTGCCGGTGGTCACATCAGAGCCGATGCGCATCAGGCAGGTTTTTGAGAATTTACTGAGCAACGCAGTAAGATTTATGGGCAAGCCCGAGGGATTCGTGAAGGTTGCCTGCGAGGAGGAAGGTGAATTCTGGAAATTCAGCGTGTCGGACAACGGGCCGGGAATAGATGCGCAGCACTTCGACAGGATTTTCAAGATTTTCCAGACGCTGCAAGCCAAAGACCAGCTTGAAACTACCGGCGTGGGTTTGACCTTAGTCAAAAAAATCGTCGAGCTATACGGCGGCAAAGTGTGGGTGGAATCCAAGGTTGAGCAGGGAAGCACATTTTATTTCACGCTGCCGAAACAAATAATCGGCGATACTTTGAAGGTTCCTGAAACTGCGGCAGTTTCTTAATATCTCATAACATTTCATATCAGAGGAGATTCCCTGCGCATTTCAAAATATCAGCAACAAGTTCAAAGTTAGGGGTTTTTTGAGATATTTTTCTGAGGTTAATCAATTCAAGACG
>CAYLXJ010000245.1:0-4259 GCA_964387385.1 uncultured Pirellulales bacterium | reverse complement strand
CACGATGGTTCTCGGGGGTCTGGAGAATAACGAGCTTTTTGTTTTCATAAGCGGTAATAGTGGCCGTGCCGCCGAAATCGAGCCAGCTATCGGGAGCAACGGTATCCTGTATGAGATATATAAGATTGTTCATTCTCTCGGTAGCTTCTTCTCGCAGAGTATCCCTGTCGACTTCTTCTTCGGTTTCCTCAAAGACCTCATAGAATTCACCGCCGCTTGTACCGCCGCCGCCACCACCACCACCGCCGCCCATTCCGCCGCCGCCGCCACCACCGCCGCCACCACCACCGCCACCACCGCCACCACCGCCGACGCCTTCGGCACTAACATAAAAGTCCGCAGGTCGGCCGACAAGGTCGGAGACATTATAGACCCTCGGTTCCAGAGTGCTGGGCAACGATTGCTGAGTGGCGACGGTAATGACGCCGTCGCTGATAGTGTAGCCAAGCCGCGCTACGCCCGCCGAGACGGACTGCAGCAGAAGTTCCAAAGCTCTGCGCAGCCGGACGCCCGTGAGTGGGTCCATATTAACCGGCGTGGTCTGCTCGATGTTGGCGTTATTATACAAGTCGCTGTAATTGATAAAAATCTTGAGCGGAGGACTGACTGAGCTGCGAAGCAATTCGACGGCCTCACGCAAAGGCATTTCAGGTGAAAGCCCCGACAGGTCCACAATCTCGTCGAGCTGTTTTTCGACAAAAGCGTTTGCCGGGTCCTGACCGACCGCCTCTTCGGGCTGCCGGGTCGGTTTTGCAACAATCTGTCGCCAGTTCTTCGGGTAGGTCATCTCCTCTGCGTAAGGGACTGCCGCCTCCTCTGTTTTCATAAGGGTGCCGACTCTTTCCCTGCGTTTTTCCTTTTCGATTTCGAGCTGCCTTCTGAAGCTTACCGTGTCTTCGAGTGTCTGCTTTAATATGAGAGCGTTGTTGTGTTGGGGATTGATCGCCAGAAGCAGCTCAATCTGGCCGAGTGCTTCCTCGTAGCGCTGCTGTTTCTGGAAGTTAATAGCATTGGCCAGCAGGTCGTCGATTCTTTTCTGGCGTTCAATCGCCATTTTGTCCTTGTATTCTTTCTGCGCCTGTTCGGCCTTTAGGCGTTTTTGCTCTTCATTGTATTGCGCCTGAAGTTTCTGCCCCTCGGCAATTTTGTCCGACATCTGTTTCAGCTGGCCGGCGCACTCGTTAAACATATAGTCGCCGATTTGCTGCTGATTCTCGTAAACGGTCCTCTCGGCGCTATCGACGGCGTCTTTGGCCTTATTGAACTGCCCCTGCGCCATAAAGCCGTCGGCTTTAGCTATTGCGTCATTGACGACTGCCTTTACGCGGCCCTGGATTATACTTCTTCTGCGATTAATGACACCGATGTAGCCGTCCTGCTTTGGCTGCGTCGCCTCATCGGGCGGCGCCAGAGATTCTCCCTGCGAAAGTGCCGCTGCCGCCTGAGGTTCCGCGATTTTTTCAATCCTTAGCGGTTCCGCGGGTTGCTGGGCTACCGGCTGCTCGGCTGGTTGGGCCGATTCTACCCTCGGCTGGGCCGCAACGGGCTGCGGCTTCCATTCCTCGACAGTTTTATTTTGAGCCGCGAGCTCTTTTTCCACAGCGTTGAGACGCTGCCTGACAAGCTGACGCTCGTCGTCGGTGAGAAACTCGCTTTCCTCAATTGTCTTGAAGCGCGATTTTGCCTCGGCGAACTTTTTCTGGTCGGCAAGCTCGCCCGCGATGCGTATCTCAGCAAGAGCACCGTCTCTTCCGAGAGCGGCCAAATGAGCTTGCTGCAGATTTTTGTTGAGCGAGTCCCTCTCTTGAGGCGTTAAATACGCCTCGTAATCCTTCGCGCGGAGGAAAGATTTTTCCGCCGCTGAGTAGAACCCGCGATCGTACTGTTCGGTCCCTATCTTTATCCAGTTTTCGACTACCTGGCGGACCACTTTTTCTTTTTCACTCTTGTCTTGTTTAGGCGATGAATTTTCCGCACCGAGCGATGCCGCTGCCAGAATAAATACCGCCAAAACCAATAAGAGTGTTTTCCCCGAACGGGCCGTCAACAAATTTAGCGTGTCCAAAGCCGACCTCCTCCAAAATAAAAATCATCATTTTAAAGGGTTACTTTCAATATTTCCTAAAAACTCAAAATCACCCGCCGCTTTAGGAAAGGTCATACCTCTGACAATCAGTTTATACAAAAATGGCAAATTTTTCAAGAAAAAAATCGTCCGTGATACTAACCCCCGCAGTAAAAATGCCGAAAACTGCCCAACGTCCTATATTATGTCAACTGAAACCCTGAAAGTCAAATAAATTTATAGTTTTTTCAAGCTATACAGATTGTAAAAATGGGGATTTTTTGGGTTTTAAGGACTGTTAAACTGGGCAGTTTATCGCGTTTTAAGTCAAAGTACTTTGGCCTACTTTATCTATGATGCTTTTTGGGCTTCGATTATCTTACCGACAAGTTCTTTTAGCTGGATACTGTGCTGCGTGAAAAGTTCGTCTCCGATAACTGAACGGTTATCCCGAACGATGTCAGTTGCCTTGCGAACCGCTTCGATTGCCTTGTCGAAATCTCGCTGGGCTATATAAAGCTGGACCTGGTTGGCGGTATTATCAACCACGGCTTTTGTATAAGTGCGAACAATTTTCTTTTTCGCCTCGAGGGCAAGCTCGGCCTGCGTCGGCGTCGGCTCAGCAGCCTCCTTAACTTCTGCCGCCTGCTCCCGAGCGTTTTCCTCGGCCTGTTCATTTATTTTCACAGGCAATTCGTTCGTCTGATATGATAAAACCGGCGGTTCTACGGGTAAAATCGTCTCAACTTTCGGGGCGATGACAGATTTTTCAATTTCTTTTTTCTCCGTCGGCGCGTTAGGTCTTAACTGCCCGGTGAGAACACTATCTATCTGAATCAGGTAATCTTCGGCAGACATACCGCCGGGGGCGACATACTGGCCGTATCTGGCGACGTCGGCAAAACCCTCTCTGGCCTTTTCCAGCTCACCCGCACGGTAAAGCTCTACGCTGCGGTTATACAGCGCGGTTACTTCTTTCATTTTTTTGTCGAAATTCGTATCGACCTTTTGAATCTCGCGCACGATTTGCCTGCGCTGCTGCTCGGTAATATAGGGGCTGTTGCGGACTTTTTCATAAATAGCCCTTGCCTTGATGGGCTGGCCCTGTTCGAGGAGGTCATTGGCAATTTTTATCTGCTCAAGCACGGCCTGTTTTTCGGCGTCGGCCCGGCGCGTATTTTCAAGATGCGCTTCAAGCTGCTTTTGCTCTTCGAAAGTCAGGTACTCCTCAAACCCTTTGGCAGTAAGGAATGAGTTTTTCGCCTGTTCGTAAAGACCTCTTTTGTATTGTTCAACCCCTACCTGCATCCAGTTCTGAGCGACCTCCCGCAGGACTTTTGCTTTTTGCTGCTCCGACAGTTCGGAACCGGTCTCAGCAGAAGCGGGCTGAGACGGCTGGGCGGCAATGACAAGCGAGGCAGCAAGCAAAACAGTCAGAACGAGCATAAATCTTAATCGGTCCACAATGCACCTCTGTCGAAATCATACATTCATCCGCAATGTTTTACGATACAATTTTACCAGCGGTTTGCCCCGTCAACAACTATGGTATTTATTTTGATTGAGAGAAAATCAATCAGTTTTCTGCGTCGGGGCAGGAGGAGACGTAATCGAGGACGTCGCTGAAACCGGCGGTTGCGACGGCGACAGTGCAGTCGGCGGCGCCGTAATACAGGCGAAGCTCGTTTTTATCTTTATTAACGATTACCCCCGTAGGGAAGACGACATCGCCTACGTCGCCGACCCTTTCGTATTCGGCCTGGGGGCCGAGGACCCATTCGTCGCTTCTTTTGAGGACTTTCCAGGGCTCGTGCAGGTCCAGCAAAGCGACACCAACGCGGTAAATCGCTCCTGCGGCGGTCATTCGCACGCCGTGGTAGAAAATCAGCCAGCCCATTTCTGTCTCGATGGGCTGACAGCCGAGGCCTACGCGATGGCAATCCCAGTAGGCAGAGCGGGTCATAATCAGGACGCGGTGGTCGCCCCAGTGCTTGAGGTCGGGCGAAAAGCTAATCCACATATGGGCCTCACCCCTGACTATTGGGCGGTGAATCAGGGCGAATCGGCCTTTGAACCTTCGGGGGAGGAGGCAGGCGTCTTTGTCTTCCGGCGGCAGTAGCGCTCCGAGGCGCGCAAAGGTCTTGAAATTTTTAGTAATCGCAAGCGAGACAACGGGGCCTCCCTCGCTGAAAGA
>CAYLXJ010000244.1:1591-4326 GCA_964387385.1 uncultured Pirellulales bacterium | reverse complement strand
ACAGCCATAGAACTGGGCGATAACAGCCAGGGGGGATATAAGAAGGTAAGTTTCAACACTCCTACTTTAAATAATAACTGGCACCATATCGTTTATGTCAAGAATGGAACAAATCATGCAGTTTACATTGATGGATACCTCGACCAACAGTTTGTCTCTAATGCAAACATTAACAATAACTACACAACTTTTATCGGCAGAAGGTATCAATATAGCGACAGTTCTACTAGCTGGTTTAACGGCATAATTGATGACGTCCGCATCTATACTCGGGCTTTATTGGATGAGGAAATCGAACTGTTATACCAATGGGCTCCGCCTCTACCACCTCCTGGTCAGGCGTCTAATCCCGCACCAGACGCTGGAGCGACAGGCGTCAGCATTACAGCCGACCTTAGCTGGACAGCCGGCGAGAACGCAACCTCGCACGACGTATATTTTGGCACTGTCTCGCCGCCGCCGTTTGTAATCAATCAGCCAGGTACTACCTACGACCCAGGAATAATGGAAGTTAATACAACTTACTATTGGCGCATCGATGAGAAAAACAATAGCGGGACAACTACAGGGATATTATGGAACTTTACGACCGGTTCCCCTGAGATAAATGAAGTGAATCTTGTCTCTTGGTGGCAGTTAGATGAAGGTACAGGGACGATTGCTTATGATTCCAAGGGAGATAACGACGGCAACCTGATTAATGGACCGGTGTGGACTAGCGGTCTTATTGACGGAGGACTGGGATTTGACGGAGTCAACGACTACGTCGATGTGCCGGATAGCGCATCTTTAAGATTCAGACAGAGTGATAGCTTCAGCATAAGCTGCTGGGCCAAACCAACGGGGGGAACAACCTCTCACTGCATTTTCAGCAAATACAGAACTGGCGGCACGCCTAATGTATTTGGTTATATGCTATTCTGGTCCGCAACAACACAGAATTTTAGGTTTGGTGCCGAGAAATCTAATGTCGGCATGACAACTGTCGATACACCTAACGGCTCGGCCCCTGCGGGCGAATGGCGTTTTGTCGTAGCTGTGTATGATAATAAGAACATGAAAATTTACTTAAATGACCAGCCAGCCGTTAATAACACATTTGCTTATGATACCGGCGATACAGTACCCAATCATAATGCCACGATAGGAGCAAGAGGTTACGATTCTGCTTTCGATTTATATTTTACAGGGGAAGTAGATGACATGCGTATTTATAACCGGGCTTTATCGGATGAGGAAATTGCACTGTTGTACTCATCAGTTCCACCTCCACCGCTTCCTGGTCAAGCGTCTAATCCGCTTCCAGACAATGAAGCGACGAGCGTTAATATAAATGTAAACCTTAGCTGGACGGCCAGCGAGAACGCAACCTCGCACGACGTATATTTCGGCACAATAAATCCACCGCCATTTGTAGTAAACCAGACAGCAACAACCTATGAAACCGGGACAATGAATTACAGCACAACTTACTATTGGCGCATCGATGAGAGAAATATCAGCGGAGTTACAACAGGCAATATCTGGACATTCACAACAGCCCCTCCACCCCCTGGCCAAGCCACTAATCCAAATCCGGTTGACCTTTCTATGAACATCAATTTGATGGATGCTTATCTGAGCTGGTCTGCCGGTTCTGGGGCAACATCGCACGACGTATATTTCGGGACGGCCTCGCCGCCGCCATTTGTCGTAAACCAGACAGAAACAACCTTTGTCCCCGCCCCAGGGATACTAAGTTACAGCACAATTTATTACTGGCGCATCGATGAAAAAAACAGCAGCGGAACAACAGCAGGAAATATCTGGACCTTTACCACAATTCCATTTTCCTGGTTCGATGGGTTTGAAAGCGGCGATTTTACGGCCGTCGGTTGGACCTGGTTTGACAATTCCGCTACTGTTGTTGCCGAGGCGGCATATACGGGTGCATACGGTGCAAAATTGAAAAAATCAACCTGGATACAAAAAAACCTAAGCACCGAAGGGACAAATACAGTTCTCGTCAAATACCGCCGGGCAACTACAGGATTTGATGCAGGTGAAAACCTTTATGTCGAATGGTCTATCGACGGAAGCGTCTGGAACAACCTCGAAACCGTGCAAAATGCCTCATACAGCGACGGCCTGCAGGACAAAATATGCGGCGCAGGGTCAGAAAATAATTCCAATTTCCGTGTCAGGTTCCGTACAACCGCCGACTCAAATCCTGAATATGCTTACATCGATGATGTCGAGATAACAAGCCAGTAGTATTTTAATTCGGATGAGGGAGGAAGAGGATGAAAACGCCGTAGAGGCGGCAGTTAAATTCGGCTGGTCCAGATGGCTGGGCGAGACGGGCGAGTTTGTCGGTATGTCAACATTCGGCGCATCTGCCCCAGGAAAGGTCTGCTTCGAGAAATTCGGCATCACTACCGACGCGGTCGTGGCTGCGGCCAAAAAAGTGCTGGGCCGATAGTTAAAACTCCGGAAAAATCGTTAAAAGTAAATCGGCGGTTTTTTTTCAAAAAATCCGCCGATTTCGCTTTTGCACTCTAAAAAGCTGGTTTTCTCTTGACTTTTCACCAATTTTGTGCGCATAATATTTTTCAATTAAACCGCTTTTGGAAGACACAAAAATGAAGGTCATGTTGTTCTCGCTATCCATATTAATTTTCGCGGTACTGTTTATATCTTTGGCTATTGGTTCAGGCCCGGATACCGGATTGTCGGGATATTCTGCTGCTGAAAAC
>CAYLXJ010000244.1:0-1581 GCA_964387385.1 uncultured Pirellulales bacterium | reverse complement strand
TATGTTTACACGCTACCGGAAATGTGCAGAATGGCGGACCTTAAAGCAGATAGCAGCAATATTGTCAACTTTTACGACTTTGCTGTTTTTGTGTCCACGTGGCTCGACGTATCTTGTTCGCAAAGCAATGACTGGTGTGACGGTGCTGATTTCGACCAGGATGGTTTCGTGGGGTTCGAAGACCTATATTTTATATCAACTTGCTGGCTCGAGACGCCATGCAGAATTGCTGACCTTAAAATAGATATCAGCAATACAATCAACTTCAATGACCTTGCTGTTTTTGTTTCCGCGTGGCTCAACGAAATGTGTTCGCAAACTAATAGCTGGTGTGAGGGTGCAGATTTTGACCGGGGCGGTTTCGTGGGCCTCGAGGACCTTGATTTTATATCATCCTGCTGGCTCAAGACGTTTAGCCCCGATACAACGGCTCCGACTCCTGCCCCGGTATTTATAATATCGCCGGATATAAACTATGTTAGCTCCGAGGACCACAATACCAGCGGTCAGTTCCGGTTCATGGATTATCCTGTTGATAACAGGTGGTGGCATAAAATAGTAGTCGACACAAGCGGTATTGCCGACAACATTACCCCAACTGAAGACCTCGAAGTGCGCTTTATTTGTCTCAGCAAAAGCAGCTTCAGCAGTACCAACAGGGTTCCGATTCCGCTAACCTTAGGTCTGGCAGATGGTGTACTGGGAAGCAGGGCCAATCGCTGGCGTGTGACTATTATCGGTGATAAAATTATCTACGACGTGGATGTTGATACATACGCCGCCCTCGGCAGGACCCTGAACTGGAAGGTGTGTGTGTATGATGCGGCGGGTAACTCTATATGCACTGCGATGCATACGCTTGGTCCTCCGGGCATTTAAATACAAAACAACTCTTACCAACAGTAAAAGTCATTTCGGCAAATAGCATAAACCCGAAAAACAACTTCACTTAGTGAGGATGAGGCAGAAAGAGGATGAAGACGCCGGCGAGGACGCCGGCGAGGGCGACGGCTTTGTGATAAATGCGTCTCTCGCCGAAGAGGAGGGCACCGGCTAAGAATGAGACGATTACGCCGCTGCTTCGGACGGCGGCAAGGAGGGAAATCAGGGTGCCTGAGCAACCGATTGCCTTAAAATACGCCACATCAGCTATTGCAAGCCAAAGGCCGATGAGGGGGATAGTCCAGCGCCATTCGAAGGGGTTGAAATTTTGCCTGTGGGGCAGCCAGAAAATGAGCAGTATAAGGCCGAGGAAAGGCACCATATAAATCATAAACCACACCTGAACGCCAACAGGAGAGAGGCCGAGGGTCTGGACGAGGTATTTGTCGAAAAGACCGCTTGCAGCGCCGAGAAGGACGGCTATAAAGAGGAACATAACCCATTTATTGGTATGAAAAACAATGCCCTCGCGGCTGCCTAATATCGAGAAGAGAAAATAAGAAACGAAAAGAATGCCGAAGGCGGCCCACTGCAGAGCGGTAAGCCGTTCGCCGAAAATCAGCATCGCGCCGAGCAGCGTCCAGGCGGGATTGGATGCGGCAATCGGTGAAAACAGCGAAATCGGCAGGTGCTTCATCG
>CAYLXJ010000243.1:0-4326 GCA_964387385.1 uncultured Pirellulales bacterium | reverse complement strand
GATTCGGGGGTGATTGTTCTCAAGAACATCACGAAGAAATTTTCCGGCGCGGCGGGAGTAGTGCTTGACGATATAACTCTTGCGATAGAAAAGGGCAAGACCACCGTCGTAATCGGGCCGAGCGGCTGCGGCAAGACCGTTCTGCTTAAGCATATGATAGTCCTGCAGAGGCCCACGTCGGGAGAGGTTTACTTCAAAGGCCAGCGCATAGATAACCTTGACGACAAACAGTTGAACGGCGTGCGGGCGCATTTCGGCTTTTTGTTTCAGGGCGGGGCATTATTCGACAGCTTGAGCGTGGCGGAGAACATAATGTTTCCCGTCAGGCAGCACTGCCAAATAACCCGTTTCAGCGCCGTCGAGGAGCTTGTCCGCAACAAACTGCGAATGGTGGGCTTAGACGGCCTGCAGAATTTTTACCCGGCTAATTTATCGGGCGGGCAGCGCAAACGCGTCGCTTTGGCCAGGGCAATAGCGCTCGACCCCGAGGTGATTTTTTACGATGAGCCGACGACCGGGCTTGACCCGATACGCTCGGACACGATAAACGAGCTTATTTTAAAACTGCAGCGGGAGCTGGGAGTAACCAGCGTGGCTGTAACGCACGATATGAAAAGCGCATACAAGATAGCCGACCGCATTGTTATGCTGCACCACGGCAAAATTATCGCCGACGGCGACGCTGATTACATCCGCAACCACGAGGACCCGGTCGTTCAGCAGTTCATAAAAGGCGAGGTCAGCAAAAAGGAGCTTGAGCAGCTTCAGAAAACAAGCGCCGTCAGTTCTTTCCGCCTGCCCTTCAATAACGAAGATTGACGATTGATGATTGATAATTGATAATTGGGAAAATGAGCCGGCGAAAAATTAATCATCAATCATCAACAATCAATCATCGATTTGATGACCTGGCTGGTCATATAAAAGGGGACGTATTCACTGATATACTGCATCGGGCGGCATACAGCAGCGACGCGAGCATTTACCAGATTGTTCCCGCGGCAGTCGTCTGCCCCCGCGACGCAGAAGATATCGCTGCGGTAGTCCGCTACGCCGGCGATAAGAACATACCCGTTACTGCACGCGGGGCAGGAAGCGGCGTGGCGGGAGAATCGCTGACAAGCGGAATATTGCTCGACGTTACCCGCTATATGAACCACATTCTCGGCGTTGAGAACGATGGCGGACTTGTTACCTGTGAGCCGGGCGTCGTGCTCGACGATTTGAACTCCCAACTTGCCGGCTTAGGGAGAAAAATCGGGCCTGACCCCTCGACTGCCAACAGGGCGGTAATCGGCGGGTGTGTGGCGAATAACTCAACGGGGGCGCATTCCCTGCAATTCGGCTATATCGGCGATTACGTCGAGCGAATCGAGGCCATTCTCGCTGACGGCTCAATCGTGGAACTGACCAAAAACTGCGACCCTGCCCAACAAAACGATTATCTTAAACACATCGCAATCGGTTGCGCAGAATTGTTGTCAGGCAAAAAGGATGTAATCGAAAAAGCTCTTCCGGCTACCAAGCGCAACAGAAGCGGCTATAATATCGCGGCGGCATACCACGAAGGAAAAGTCAATCTCGCGCGGTTGATGGCCGGCTCTGAAGGCACGCTTGCCATATTCACAAAAATTACACTGCGGACGGTTGCGCTTCCAAAAAACAAGGGCCTGCTGCAGCTCGAATTTGACTCGCTTGAGAAAATGGCCAAGGCGGTGCCGATTATCGTATCAAGCGGCGCGTCTGCCTGTGAATTGATGGATAAAACCTTAATCTCAATGGCGATTGAACACCTGCCCGAATATCGAGACGTCCTGCCTGTAGGCGCAGAAGCGGCGCTATTGGTCGAGCACGTCGGCGAAACAGCCGAGGAGGTAAAAAAGAAAATTAAGGCAACGGAGTCCGCGATTGGCGATCTCGCAGGCAAACTGATAATCATTCTCGATGAGCAGACGCAAAAACGGCTGTGGAAGGCGCGAAAGGACGCGGTGCCATTATTAGAAAGAGGCGTCGGCAGAAAGAAACCCGTGCCGTTTATAGAGGATGTCTCGGTTGAAAACGATAAATTAGCAGAATACATCACGGGCCTGCAGAAAATCGGGGCTAAATACAACCTGATAATGAGCTATTACGGTCACGCAGGCGATGGGGAGCTTCACGTCAGGCCTTATCTCGATTTGGCCAATCCAGAGGACGTCGAGAAAATGACGCAAATTGCAGATGATGTTTTTACGCTTGCCTGGTCACTGGGCGGGAGCATCAGCGGCGAGCACGCGGTGGGTCTTGTTCGGGCGGCGTTTTTGAGGCGGCAATACGGCGATGAGTTTTATAATCTGTTTGTGCAAATCAAGCGGCTTTTTGACCCGCAGGGACTATTTAATCCCGGAAAAATAATCAGCGACGATTCAAATGTAATGACTAAAAACCTCAGGGCGATGCGCCGGGTCTGGCCAAAAAGGACATTCGGGCAGACAGGGCTATTTTTTGAAGAGGACGAGGTCGCCCTTGAGCTTGAGCGATGCAGCGGCTGCGGGCTTTGCCGGGCAGACGAGAAGGGCCTGCGTATGTGCCCGGTTTACAGGACGACAACTGAAGACCTCGCTTCATCGCGGGCGAAAATGAACGTGCTTCGCTTCTGGGCGACGGGGCAGATGAGCGACGAGGATTTCGAGTCGCCGGAGTTTCGCAAATTTCTCGATTTATGTATCAACTGCAAGGCCTGCCTTCGAGAATGCCCGGCGGGTGTTGATGTCTCGAAAGTTATGGCGGCGGCAAGGGCAGAATACGCGAGGCGAAAAGGATTGCCGCTAACGCAGCGAATTCTCGGCCGCAATCGATATATAAGTATGCTGGCAAACACCTTCGCCCCTGTCAGTAACTTTGTAATGCGGAAAGAATTCGCCAAACGGCTTCTTGAAAAAATCGCAGGTTTAGACAGCAGGCGAACAATGCCCAAATTCGCGTTCGGCACATTTTTGTCCGCTGGCCGCGCCTATCTGAAAACATGCACACCATCTGAAATGCCGATAGACAAGGTCGTGTATTTCGTCGATACATACGTCATTTTTAACGACCACGAGCTTGGCTTTGCGGTCATCGACGTCCTGCGGCACAACGACATTGAAGTAATACTGCCCAAACAGAGACCTGCGCCTCTGCCTGCGATTGTTTACGGCGATGTAAAATTAGCCGGGAAGGATTTATCCTACAGCGTCAAATACCTGGCACAGGCCGCCAGAGACGGCTACAAAATAATCTGCTCAGAACCCAGCGCCGCGATGTGTCTCAAACAGGAACTGAAACATTATGTCGCCGGCGACGATGCAACTATAGTGTCTGCAAATACTTACGAGCTGATGGAATATCTGCTGGGTCTGTTGCGGCAAGGCAACCTGAAAAAACCAGAGGACAGAAGACAGAGGACAGATGACGGAAAAATCAGTCCTCCGTGTTCCGTCACCCGTCTTCCGTTGGTTTACCACGCGCCCTGCCATTTGTTTGCGATGGGGACTTATGGGGCAAGTATCGAGATATTGAAAAAGGTTTGCGGCCTTGACGTTACCGATTTGAAGGCCGGCTGCTGCGGCCTGGCCGGAACGTTCGGAATGCAGAAGAAAAATTACGAATTATCAGAGAAAATTGCTAAATCGCTCAAAGAAGCCCTCGAAAAATCCCCCGCCCAATGTGTCCTCACCGAATGCGCCGCCTGCGCTATGCAAATCGAACTCATCAGCGGCAAAAGAACCATTCACCCTGTTAAAGTCCTAGCGGAATGTTATCGCAGTTAGAAATAATAAGATTGATTTAACCATATCAAGAAATGATTACGGTTACAACATATTGAAAGGATAGTCGTTATGGGAGGATTTTATGGCTCTGTTCACGTTCGTGCAGGTTCAAATCCGCCGATAAAAACCGTTTTGGAGACGATCGCAAAGAAAACAAAACACAAATTTTACCTATCGCCTCCAATAAATGGATGGGTAAGCATTTTTCCGGACGGCAGTGGGCAGGATGAGCGATTGAGTAAATATATTGCCAAACACCTCGACAATGATATTTTGCATTTGTTAGTGCATGACGACGACATATTTTGTTACTGGTTCTACCGCAAAAGCAGGTTGGTCGATGAATACAACTCACATCCCGGTTATTTTGGAGACTTCGTCTCACATAAAAAAAGTGAAAAATTGAAAGGCAATCCCAATGTATTCGCAGACATAGTAAACGACAGTTCCAAAATACTCAGAATCCGTGAGATTTTGCGAGTGCCCATGGATTTCATCAAACATGTTTCTGACAATAAAGAAGTGACAGGTAAATTCA
>CAYLXJ010000242.1:0-4374 GCA_964387385.1 uncultured Pirellulales bacterium | reverse complement strand
ATTATTAAGGCCGCCCTGAAGGGAATTGATGCTGATATCGCGGAACAAATGAGAAGTTCAATGCCTAAATGACCTCACAATTTAATGGCATTTCAGACCTAAATTTAGTATCATTGAACGACAAGTTAAAAGAATCAAAATAATTTTTTGGAGGCGTTTAAATTATGAAAAATAAAAAGGAAAATCAAATTAACAGGCGTAATTTCCTCAAATCGGCTGGTATTGCCGGCGTCAGCGGGGCGCTCGGGGCAGCCGGTGTGCACGCGCAGGATGCCAATACCCCGGATAATAACATTCCTCACCTGCCGCCTGAGCCGATACCGGTCAAAATCCCCAGAAGAAAACTCGGCAAAACCGGCGTCGAGGTCCCGATTTTGTCGCTGGGCTTCGGCAGGCCCGGCGAATCGGTTGTTTTGAGACAGGCCCTCGACTGGGGCGTCAATCACTGGGACACATCTTTCATCGCTGCCAATGGAGCGAGTGAGCAAAGCATCGGCGATTTTTTAGCCAAAAATCCAGGCGCAAGAAAGGATGTTTTCATTGTTACCAAAGAATCAAATTCGAAGTCCGTCGAAGACATTGAAAAATGCCTGCAGACGTCCTTGAAACGGCTCAATACTGATTATATAGACCTGTATTTCGGTGTTTATATGGTCAAAGATATGGCCCGTTTCACAGATGACGTGAAAAAATGGGTCGAGGACGCCAAGAAGCGCGGGGCCATCAAACATTTCGGCTTCAGCACCCACGAGAATATGGCGCAATGCCTGTCAGCCGCGGCAAAACTCGGCTGGATTGACGCCATACAGACAAAATATGACTTTCGCCTGATGCAGGATAAGCAAATGCAGGAGGCAATCGATGCCTGCTATAAGGCGGGTATCGGACTTATCGCGATGAAAACACAGAGTATGAGGCCTAGAGGCGCCGCTGCCGACCCCAATGAGGTCGAGGCGGACAGGAAAATGCTTGCCCATTTTCTCGAAAAGGGCTTCACGGACGGCCAGGCAAAAATTAAAGCCGTTATGCAGGACGAGCGCATAAGCTCAGTTTGTTCAGCGATGACCTCGACTGCTATGCTGATGACCAATATCGCGGCTGCACTCGATAAAGCTAAGCTCACTGCTGAGGATATGGCTGCCCTTAGGCAATATGCGCAGGCGACTTGCAGCGGGTATTGCGCTGGCTGCTCGTCAATCTGTGAGCAGGCGGCCGCCGGAGTGCCCGTCAGCGACATTATGAGGGCGTTGATGTATCATAACAGTTACGGCGACAAGCAGCTTGCGAAGGAGACCTTCGCGCAGATACCTGCTGAGACAAGAGGTAGTTTATTGAGCGTTGACTACAGCGCCGCAGAGTTGAGATGTCCTAACAAAATGCCTATAAGTCGGCTCATCAGCGAGGCGGTAAGTAAATTTGTATAAAAGGCCGAATCTGCTGTTGCTTTGCGGCACGGGATAGATAAAATTAAACGCACATAGCGAGAAGTTGGTTTTAGGAACGTGTTTTAAGGGGACCAAAGATGTGCCAGGTATGCGGATGCACGCCGTGCAAAAAATGCGGCAAGCCCATTGAGAACTCGGTCTGCTCGGGCTGCAAGAAAAAAGCAGACGAGTGCACGTGCAAGCCGGTAAAAAAATAGAAAACGCCGGCTGATAGTTTTTTCACAATTCCTGCGGAAACCGAACAACAGGGAGGTCGGAAAGGGGAATTTTTTTATTGTCCTGAACATCATTTGTAATATGATAGAACATCAAATACGGGTCTCTCGTATGATTTTTTAAATCATTCAATACAAGGAGCCATATTATGAAAAGCGCATTGTGGGGGATTGTCGGAATAATCGTTTTATTTGCCGTTTGCAATAATCTTTCAGCTCAGGAGCCGGCCTCGCCGAATTCTGTTGCGCCGAGCGCTGTTACGCGCCGGGAAATCACAGTACCCCTCAGGCCCTCTGGACAAATGCCGGGCAGGCAGGTTGACCCCAATGAAATAGCTCGGCGCGAACAGATGCGCCGGCAAATGCAGCAAAGGACAATCCGCCGTCAGCAGGCAGACCTCAACGCAATGCCTGACGCAAACTTACCCGGCCCTCGTATCAGGAAAGGGCCTCTCACGGGCGAGCAGTATAAACAGCAGCTCGCTGAAATAGAAAAGCAGTTACAGCAGGAGCAGGCCAAATACCGCGAGCGTCTCGCGAAACTTTCAAGAATCCGGGAGCTGGCGGATAAGCAGGCCGATACGGCGACGGTTGAACGAACCAATAAGCTTATCGAGCAGGACAGGCACCACTATGAGGCAAAGACACGCCGGCTTGAACGCAGGAAAAACGCCATTACAGCTTATCTCGAAAAAGCCGCTGCCGACGCAAATAAACCTTAAAATAACGGAGATAGGACTATGTTGCGGAAATTAACGGTTGTTTTCATATTAACTCTTGTAATTATTCTAACTTTCGGCTGCAGAAAAAAACCTTCCTCGCCGGAAACGCCCAGTACACAGGTCAAAAGCCAGGCCGACTATAACGAGATGGCCAAATCGCAAATCTCGCCCGAAAATATGCAGGCCGAGCTTGATAAACTCGAAAAAGAAATCCAGCAGGAAAGCGCCGGCGGCTTCTGAATCTTCCGCCTGACCTATGATTCGCTTGACCGACAGTTTGGTTATCAGCGGGAACGATTTAATTTATAAATTCTCCCGCAGTACAGGCCCCGGCGGCCAGAACGTCAACAAGCTCAATACCCGCGTAACGCTTTTATTTAATGTTTCGGATTGCCGCTCGCTCACCGATGAGCAAAAACATCATATTTTTGCCGGATATCGCTCGCGTATTTCAGCCGACGGCTTTTTGAAAGTAGTTTCTCAAAGTCACAGAACCCAGCAGGCAAACCGCAAGGCCGCCCTCAATCGCCTCGCGGAATTACTGACGAATGCCCTCATCGAAACACCCGTCAGAAAACCGACTTCCGTTCCATACGCAGAAAAACAAAAACGCCTCCGGCACAAGCGCCGCCGCAGTGAAATTAAACAGCGCAGAAGACCGGTGTCGCTCGATTGAGATGACTTTATTTTATCGATTCATCAGGCGGTAAGCCGAGTTTTTTATAAAGGTCTCGTCTGGCGGCCTTGTCGATTTCTATAATCTGTTTTGCGTATTCGGCCACTTCCCTCGCCTTTGCCCTCGGCACAACGACCACGCCGTCGCCGTCGGCGACAATAACATCGCCCGGCTCAACGAGAGCGCCGCCGCAGACAACGGGACGGTTGACCGACTCAATCTCGTTTCTGCCCGGCCGAATGCCCCTTCCCGGCTTCTTAAAATACAGCGGAACCTTTTCAGTGATGATTTCATCTGTATCGCGGGCGGTGTTGCTTGTTACTACCCCCACGCAGCCAAGTGATTTCCACGCCATAATGTTATTTGAGCCGATGCTTCCCGTGTCGCCGTCGCCTGCCTCCTCGATGACTAAAACCGTCCCTTTGCGAATCAAAGGAGTAAACGGCTCGCTCGAAATTTTGTTATACCACTGGCTGACCCACGAATCGAACGCCTTGGTCTCGGTTGTTGAGGCCGGCGGCTTGTTGGTAGGAACGTATCTTGCTGTTATCGCAATACCGGTTATCCGATGAGTGAAATGCTCCGTGTCCTTCCACAATGGCTTAATATCCGGCGTCATTAATCCGATATTTTTCAGCCCGGCCTTATCCATCCCGTCCGTAACGTCGGCCACTCGCAGGCCTTCGAACAGCTTCAAAATATCGGCGTCATCCTGCTCGCTGTAAATCTTCGTCAGAATGTAATTTTTGCCTTTTCTCAATTCGTCTGTTTTAGCTGATTCCGCTCCTGCGGCGGGCTGATTCGGCTCGGCAGCCAGGCCATCGCAAGTTATAAGCGCATAAATTATAAGTGAACAAATAATAATTACTTGTGCTCTTTTTTGTGCTGCTTTCATTTTTTTCTCCTTACTAAGCGATTCAAAGTCCCGTTAGTTCGACCTCTATTGTTGTTCCCGTCGCAGCCGATGTGTCTGCAAGCTCTTTACCGAGCTGAAATGCTTTTTCGAGCGCCTCTGTGTTGTCGACCATCCTGCCCGCCTCGTCAACGCTGCTGACAAACAGATTAGCAAAATACCCCATATCGAGAACGTCGAAGCAGTATTTCATAACGAGGCGCACCCCGTCAAACATCTTTTTGCTTTTGGACCCGCCCACGGCGATGACCATAGCCAGGCGGTTTCTTTCGTTTGCCGGGTCAATTGGTTTTTTCAGCAGGTATTTTCTTGCCCAGAGGCACTGGCAGCGGTCAATGAGGATTTTGGCCTGAGCGCAATCACTCATAAAAAATATCGGCGTGGCGAAAATCAGCCGGTCCGC
>CAYLXJ010000241.1:0-4405 GCA_964387385.1 uncultured Pirellulales bacterium | reverse complement strand
AAGGCCAAACACGCGCTGCGCAAGATAGCCGCCAAAGGAGCACGGCTTGTTGAAACGAAAAAACTTGCCGGCACATCGCATCTGAGATTCGTCGGGCTGCTCAAAGAAGCAATCACCGAAGAAGAGTCCCGCGCCGATATGGTCGATATGGCAATCGAGTAATTTATTTCATTCAGCAAACCGCATTTGGTTCAATCTATAACAAAATTCTTGCAAAAACTGCCCGCGGAACGTATAAAAATATTGGTTTAAAGCGGGGCTCGTAGCTCAGCGGTAGAGCAGTGGACTCATAATCCATTGGTCCAAGGTTCGAATCCTTGCGGGCCCAGTCTTCGTTCGCCGCTTGTCGGCAGACGAGGCCTGACACAGCGTAGTATTTTACCGCTCGGATTTTCGGGCTTCGCGGCGGCGGTCGGATTCTTTGAGGAGGCGTTTGCGCAGGCGGATTGAATTGGGGCAAATCTCGACAAGCTCGTCTTCCTGGATGTATTCCATCGCGACCTCGAGCGCCATTTTTCTAGCCGGCTTGACTCTTGCGGCATCGTCTTTGCCTGCGGCGCGGATGTTGGTGAGCTGCTTGGTTTTTACGGCGTTTACGGGAATGTCGTCCTCTTTGCAGTGCTCGCCGACGACCTGTCCCTCGTAAACGGACTCGCCGACCTCGACGAAGAAAAAGCCGCGGTCATACAGGGCGTCGAGTGCGTATGCGGTAACGGTGCCTGCGGTGGTGGCAATCATAACACCCGCCTTGCGCTGGGGAATGGAGCCGCGCATCGGCTCGTATCGTTCGAAGGAATGGTGCATCACGGCCTTTCCTTGTGTAGCGTTCATCATACGGGCGTTCAGGCCGAAAAGGCCGCGTGAAGGAATGATAAATTCCATATGAACAAAGCCGGTCGCTCCGGTCTTGGCATCCATTTTGACCATTTCGCTCCTGCGGTCGCCTAATAAGCTCATCACGGCGCTTTGGCTTTCAATCGGACAATCGATGGCGAGCAGCTCAACCGGCTCGTGCGGGACGCCGTCGATGGTCTTGATGATTACGCTCGGTTTGCCGAAGCAAATCTCGAAACCCTCCCGCCTCATATTTTCAAGCAGGATTCCGAGGTGCATAAGACCCCGGCCTGAGACGTTGAATTCTTCGTTTGTCTGTCCAGGCGCGACCCGCAGAGCGACGTTGCTTTGAAGCTCTTTTTCGAGCCGTTCACCGATTTGCCGGCTGGTAACATATTTGCCGTCCCTGCCCGCGAACGGACCGTCGTTGACGCGAAAGGTCATAGTCATCGTCGGCTCATCGACGGGTATGGTCGCAAGCGGCGAGGGGTTATCGGCGCAGGCGATTGTGTCCCCGATTTCGATGGGGTCAAGACCTGATATAGCGCATATATCGCCGGCTTCAACTTCGGCAACCCGTTTTCGGCTCAGGCCCTGAAATTGATGGATGTGCATAACCTTTTGCTGGATGTGGATGCCGTCTTTGTTAATTACGGTAACATTCTGGGCCTCGGTTATGTGGCCCGAGAAGACCCTGCCGATTGCGATTCTTCCGACGTAATCGGAGTACTCGAGGGAGGTAACCAGCATTTGCAGGGGTGCGTCCGGGTTGGCCTTTGGTGGGGGAATTTTCTTAACTATAGTTTCGAATATGACTTTGAGATTAGTGGTTTTCTTCTCGAGTTTGGCCGAGGCCCAGCCCTCCCTCGCGGAGGCGTAAATAACGGGAAAATCGAGAGCGTCGTCGCTTGCGCCAAGCTGCACGAACAGGTCGAAGACCTCGTTTACGACATCGTCGGGCCGGCTGTTTTCGCGGTCAACCTTATTAATGACAACGATGGGTTTGAGCTTGTGCTCGAGTGCCTTGGTAAGAACGAACCTCGTCTGGGGCATTGGACCTTCGAAGGCGTCAACGAGCAGCAGGACGCCGTCGGCCATTTTGAGCACCCGCTCGACCTCGCCGCCGAAGTCGGCGTGGCCGGGGGTGTCGATTATGTTGATTTTATATTCTCGGCCTTTTGAATCCTTATAGTTAATCGCGCAGTTTTTGCTCAAGATTGTTATACCGCGTTCGCGTTCGAGGGGATTGGAATCCATAATCAGGCCGAATTCCCCCCCTGCCAGCTTATCCAGCTCCTCGGCGCGGAACATTCCCGACTGGTAAAGCAGGCGGTCAACCAGCGTCGTTTTTCCGTGGTCAACGTGGGCGATTATCGCAACGTTACGAATAAAATCTGAAAACATAACAAGGCCTCAGACACAAGATACAAGTTTTCAATAAATACACTATAAAGGAATAACGAACATTCAAGACGTGGTTAAATCGTCGTGAAGAAGCCATATTTTACGAATAATATATGAAGATGTCAAATCAAGAGTGCGACTAATCAAAAAGTTTTGGTTCCCTGGAATTACTACTGATTAAAGGGTAAATAACATTCAAATCAGGAGTTACAACGGCCTCTGCGCTTAATTTGTGAGTTTGCGACCGACCGAATTCCATAATATGCTCCACTTGAACGCCCTGTGCGGTGAGATAATCACTTAATAATCGACGATGGCATTTACAGAAAAGTTTTTCGGCGCACATAAAAGCGGCAGGTTTGGCGGATGCGACAGCTAACAAATGCTCAACGGCCCTATGAAACTGTTCGGTCTGCATATAGTCGGCATAATGGCGAAATGCGGGGCTTTTTAGACCTTGATTTGGGGAGTCAGCTAAATCGGGGCCGGACCTGCGGCCGCCTAAATCCTCAAGCCAGATATACTCAATTCCCGAAGCAGGCAATGACTGCTCAAGCAACTGGCGGCTGAAATGCGGGAACTTGCGCGAGCCGGGGAAACGCCTTATATCAACCAGCGTCGAAATATTGAATCCCCTCAGCAAAGACAGGAATTCATCGAAAGGCCAAGTCGAATGGCCAAGCGTAAAAACCTTCAGTTTTGGCTTAACATCGCCCATATTTTGCGTAGTATCGCAAATTTTTTAAAAAACTCAAAAAATATTGAACATAGGGTGGGGGGGTATTGTATAATCTACACTGAAAGCACAGGATTAGTATGGAACAGACGACAACACACGAAGAACAGTTGCAGTTTTTAAGAAAAATAGAAGGTCAGGTCGCCGGTATCCAGCGAATGATTGAGGAAAAAAGATACTGCGTGGACATCCTGACCCAGATACGTTCTATTATTGGCGCGCTTCACCGGGTAGAGGGCGAGATTTTCAGAAAGCACTTGGACGGCTGTGTCGTGGGGGCGTTGAAGGGCAAATCAGAGGCGGAAAAACAGAAAAAAATCAACGAAGTTGTCGAGCTGATAGACAAATTCAGAAAGACATAATCTTTAAAAACCCCTTGCATGACAAGTTAAAGCCGTTATAAACGATACTGGTTTTAAGGGGACTGACTTTGAAAGCGAATATATCAGTATTGCTGACAGTTTTGACATTGGCCGCGACATCTTTCGGCAAACCTGAATCTCAAAAGCTTATAACCCTCGATGATTACATAAGTTACGCAGTGACACACAACGCGGGCCTGAAAAGTAAACAACAGGAATGGCTTGCCGCTCTTGAAGAGGTTCCGCAGGCAAAGGCCCTGCCGGACCCGCAGGTTAAATACGACTACTGGACGAAGCAGTCGGACCTGCAAATGAAGCAGACAATCGAAGTGATGCAGATGTTCCCGTGGTTCGGCAAAATCGACGCGAGGACCGAGGCGGCGATAAAAATGGCGGCGTCGGCACAGCAGGCGTATCAGGCGGCCCGGCTTGAATTGCTAAGGGAAGTGAAGGAGAATTTCTACGAATTCGCATATCTTGCACAGGCAATTAAAATTGCAATAGAAAACGTCGAACTGCTGAAGCATTTCGAGGAAGTAGCCAGAACAAAATATACCGCTGCGGAGGCGGGCCAGCCGGACGTTATACGCGCACAAGTCGAGCTTGCGAAAATGGAATACACCTTGCGCAGTTTAGAACCGCTGCGAAAGCCCATTGTAAGTAAACTGTTAAAAACCCTGACCCTGCCGGAAGATACGAATTTACCCTGGCCTAAAGTCGAGGAGATTAACGTAACCGGCCTCGATTACGAGCGTTTAGTTGCCATCCTGAAACAAAAGAATCCCGAATTGAGCGCTTTGGATTTTGAGGTGCTGGCGGCAAAAAACAGAATCGAGCTTGCTAAAAAGAATTTTTATCCTGACATAGGCGTAGGCGTGATGTGGGAAAACATGGACAAGCCCGGCAGAGACGGCGTCGCAATGGTTTTTCAGATGAATTTACCCTTGTGGCGAAGCAGCTACAGCGCATGCAAGAGGCAGGCAGAGGAATTGACCATAAGCAAAACGCAGGAAAAGATTGACACTGAAAATACACTGCTGGCGAAGGCGGCACAGAGCTATTATGACTA
>CAYLXJ010000240.1:0-4431 GCA_964387385.1 uncultured Pirellulales bacterium | reverse complement strand
TCTATTAACCTTATCGGGAGGCTCTGCTTTCATAGCTTATCTGTGTAATCTGTGGCTCCTTTTTACTTTTTCGTTACCTGACTTTCAATCAAATTCTCTCCCGCCAGCTCCGTAACCAGCGTATCCCCCAACTGCACATCTGTGACGCTTCTTATTACGCTGCCGGTCTGTTTCAGCGTCGTTAACGAGTAGCCCCGTTTTAGAACCGCTTTGGGATTGAGGCCTGCGAGACGATGCTCCTGGGCAGTAAGCTGCAATCCGGCCCTGCTGAATAAGGCCGTTATCGCGGCGTTTGTCCTGCTTCTTAAATCATTTACTATAACCTTGCTTTCCCCTATTAATCGATGCGGCTCAATTCGAACTACTCCCTCATAAATCTCCCGCAATTTCTCCTTCGCCACCTCGAATCTATCCCTCAATATTTCTTCAAGATTTCCTCTCGTTTCATCCAACTGCTGTTCTCTGTTACGCACCGGCAAAAGCGGGTTTTTAAAAACGGCGCTCGCGCATATTCTTTCAATTCTTTCCGCCGCAAGCTCTAATCGCGAGTTAATATCCCCCGCCAGTCGTCTTTCGGCTGCAGCCAGCTTATCAAGCACCTCGCGCTTATCAGGCACCGCCACAACACCCGCTTTTGTCGGCGTTGATGCGCGAGCATCGGCCACCAAATCCGCTATCGTCGTATCGACCTCGTGGCCGACCGCGCTGATTATCGGTATCTTCGAACCGTAAATCGCCCTCGCCAAAACCTCCTCGTTAAACGCCCACAAGTCCTCTAACGACCCGCCCCCCCTGCCTACTATCAAAACGTCTAATCTGAGTTTGTCGTTTCGGCGGTTCACGTCCCTTATGGCCGAGGCGATTTTTTCCGCCGCACCTTCCCCCTGCACCGGCACCGGATAAAAGCACAACCTGACGCAAGGCCACCTGTCAAAAATACTTTTAACAATGTCCTGTAACGCCGCTCCCGATTCGCTCGTCAATATCCCTATCCTCTGCGGATACTTAGGCAGCGGTTTCTTATGCCTCTCATCGAAAAGCCCCGCCGCCTCGAGCCGTCTGACCATTTGCTCGAACGCCAGTTGCAGCGCCCCTACCCCCGCCGGCTCCATCGACTCTATATAAAACTGGTATTTCCCCTGCGGCTCGTAAACATCAATATATCCCGTTCCAAATATTGCCAGGCCGTTTTCCGGCTTGAATTTCACCTTCTTGAAATTGCTCCCCCACATAACGCAGGGCAATACCGCCCCTTCGTCTTTGAGTGAAAAATAACAGTGCCCGCTAACGTGTGCTTTCCAGTCGCTTATCTGGCCCGTTACCGTCAGCCGCGCAGGCAGGTTGCCCTCCAAAACCGTCTTTATCAATCCCGTCACCTGGCTGACGGTATAAACTTTAATCTTCTCAGTTGCCATATTTACCAACGATAGGTTGCGTTAAACGGTTGCGGTTGCGCAGCTCGTATCGGTTGCGTAAATCGTCCATCGGCTTTGCATACGCAACCGTTCAACGATTGACGTAACGAGCAGCGCAACCGATAAACGCAAGACGTTCAATCACCAATCCTCTTTCGATACAGCTTCGTCTCCAGTGGCTTCTGCCAGCCGGTCCAGTTCGAATCGCCCTTCTCCTCCTCAATCAGCCGTGTAACCTGGTTCATTTTCGCGTCCAAATCGTCGATGTAGCTGACCATAAACGCCTCCGGCGTCGCGGGCAGTTTCGGCGAGCCGAACTCGTATGCCCCGTGATGCGACAAAATTATGTGCCCCAGCGAATCCAGTATCGCCTCATCAACCTTCACGCCTTTAGCAGCAAGCGCCTCCGCCTTTTGATTAAGCATTAAATACGATTTTGTTATGTGCCCGATGAGCTGCCCCGAATCAGAATATGAAAAAGCCGTATCGTAAATCAGCTCTTCGGTCTTGCCCATATCGTGAACAAAAATGCCAGCCAAAACCAAATCCGCCTGCGCCTCAGGATATAAAGGCAGGATTGCACCCGCCACCCGCAGCATATTCCACGTATGCTCCAAAAGCCCGCCTACAAAATCGTGGTGCATCGACATCCCGCCCGGACAACTGCAAAACTTTTTCATTAACTGCCCATCGCCTAAAAACTCATCGACGAGCGCCTTGATCTGCTTATTTTTTACGCCTGCAACAATTTTCTTTACCTCCGCGAACAGTTTATCTATATCCTTGTCGGTCCGAGCCAGAAAATCCTCGACCTTGATTTTACTCGAATCGACGACGCTGATATTATTAACTACAATCTGCAAATTATTCTGATAGACCTCGCTTCTTCCCTGTATATGCACGAACGCCGGCTTTGAAACCGCCTTATAAACCGCCTCGCTCGCCTGCCACATCCGCCCGTTCAACTGCCCCGTCTTGTCGCAAAGAAACATCGCTATATACAAATCCCCCCGCGACGTTGACCGCAATACTGCCTCCTTCGCAAGATATATGTCATCAATCGTCTCCCCCGGCCCAATCTCGCCTATAAACTTATGCGCCATTCTTTACTCCTTGTTCAAAGTTCGATGTTGGATGTTTTCTATTTGATTATCAATCACCCTCCTTCTTTTATCAACCAAAAAAACAGGGCCTATACTCAATTGTATAGGCCCTTTTATGCAAATTTGATATATTCTTTAAAACGTTTGCTTCGCGATTTTACCCTTCATTATAAAGCAAAGCCCCATACAGCATTCAACATCCACTTTAGGTCCTTATCACATTCAGCTACTGTGGGCACAGTGCCGGTATAATTTCTCCTAATCCAATCTATTGTCTGCCGGCATTGCCATATGTGAAGTTCAGCGTGGCCGTCAGCAAATCCGAAATTAGCGCCATCACCGTGCATAATATTGGGATAATCAGGCCCCCATCGAATCTGTGTAACATTTGTATAGAAAGGAAACTGGAAAGCATCCGCTGTTATGTCCTTCTCCTCGAAAAACACAACCCTCTCGGCGGATTTTTTAATTTGACCTAACCTCTTTGCCACTCTCTCTCCCGGGTATGTGGAGCCCATACCTGACCACGCGGCATTCATAGGTGTAGGCATAATATATGTCCTGTGCACGTCTTTTGCGGCCTCCTGACAGCGGTAACTTTTTATATTGTTACAATATTTGAACAGCGCTCCCTTCTTCATTTTCTCTATTCTCTGGTCGTAATCCAAAACCGTTCCATTGCATCCAGGCCCTGTCCCGACTTTACACCAGTCAAACCCGGGGTCGGATGGAGTGCTGAAACCGGTACACCAAAACGGCTCTACCGCGTTAAGAGGCGGCGCCTGTCCCCCATTTACAAGTTTGCCATCGTGATTGTCGGCGTAAGCCATCCAGGCGGTCAAAAGCTGCTTTAAGCCGCTCAAACACATAATTCTCTTGGCCTGAGTCCGCGCCTTCGATAACGCCGGCAGCAATATCGCCATTAATAACGCTATTACCGCGATTACAACCAGAAGCTCGACTAATGTAAATCCCTTATTTTTTTTCATTTTCATCCGCCCGTATTTCTCCTTTTAGACAGAGAAAACAATGTGGTAATGGAATCCGTGTCTGAAATTACCGTATTAAACTGTTTCAAGGTGTTTCTATCGCAATTTTGAATGTTCTTTATATGCTTATATGACTCTTTATCGCCTATTAATAAGATACGCCCCATACAGCGTTCAACATCCATTTAAGGTCTTTCTCGTTTTGAGAATATGTCGGCTCCGGGGGCGTGTAATTGCGCCTGATCCAATCTATCAACTCGCGAGATTCCCATTTGTGAAAATCGGCGTGACCGTCAGCGAAGCCGAAATTCGCGCCGTCACCATGCATAATATTAGGACGATCAGGTATCCAGGATAGTGCAGAAGCTGATGCAGCTTTCTGAAATATAAAAGAATCAGGAGATATTGTCTTCTCCTCGAAAAAAACTACTCTATCGGCTGACTTCTTTATCTGCCCTACTCTTTTTATAACCTCACCGGTGGGACCGCAGAAACTGCAAAGTGCATTCATTGACTCAGGTATAATATATGTCCTGTGCATATCTTTATCGGCTTCAGGGCAGCGGTAACTCTTCGCGTTATTCACATACCTGAAAAGAGCCCCTCTCTGAAGCTGCTTTACTCTCTGTTCGTAATTCATAGCCCCGCCCGAGCAGCCTGAACCTGTCGAGCTCCAGCACCAGTCATACGAAGGAAGTTCCGGCGGAAAAGGACAACCGGAGCACCAATAAGGTTCATTACGCGCACAAGTAGCAGGATCCGAAGAGGGAATCGTCCCATTCGCCTGACCGCCATTAACGATTTTGCCGTCGTGGTTGTCCGCGTATGCCATCCAGCCGGTCATAAGCTGCTTGAGGCCGCTTAAGCATATAATTCTCTTGGCCTGAGTCCGCGCCTTCGATAACGCCGGCAGCAATATCGCCA